>WJJN01000755.1 GCA_014729735.1 Candidatus Zhuqueibacterota bacterium | reverse complement strand
TTGTAAGAATCCAGCTTATTTTTCACCCGCGCCTCGGCGTGATCCCGGACGCTGCATGTATTTATCAAAATCAAATCAGAATCATCGATCTGTTCTGCCTGCTTGTAACCTTCACTTTCAAGTATGCTCGCTACCAATTCAGAATCATACTTGTTCATCTGACATCCGAATGTCTCAATAAAATATTTGCCCATGTTTAGATAATATAAAATTTTTCCATAAATATCAATAAAAATTTAATCTAAAACATTTGCCAACACAAAATTATTATCTGCGCTGCTTACATTTATCTGTTTAATCTTATTGAACAGATCCGCCTTCTTGGCAGATCTTACACGAATATAATTTTCCGTAAATCCATACATCCATCTACCGGGTACCTCATCCTCGAACAACACATCAAAATATCCTCCAACCGCCTTTCGATAAAATTCTGCTTTTTTCTCCCCAGCGATTTGAATCAGCAGCGCGCTGCGCTCTTTTTTAGCGCTGGCATCGATCTTTTCCCGCATATTATACGCATCTGTTCCCGGTCGATCCGAAAAAGAGAAAACATGCAGATATGTGAACGGGATGCTTTCAATGAATTTCTTCGTATTTTCAAAATGCCGGTCCATTTCCCCGGGAAATCCGACAATCACATCAGTACCCAGACCGACCTTCGGAATTCGGCAAACTATCTTTTCAATAATATTTTTGTATTCTGTAACCGAGTAATGACGCCGCATCTTCCTTAAAATCTCATCGTCTCCGCTCTGCAGCGGTACATGAAAATGCGGGCATATTTTTTCATTCTTAGCAATAAGGTCGATCAAATCATCATCGATTTCCTTTGGTTCCAGCGAGCTCAGCCGGATGCGACCCAATCCACGAATCTCCAGCAATTGGCGCAACAACGTGAACAGAGATATCGAAGGCTGCAAATCCTGCCCATATTTACCGATATGCACGCCGGTCAACACGATTTCCCGATAGCCATTTGCAACCAGCTTTTCGACATTCGCTATGACATTTTCCGGCAGATCGCTACGGCTGCGACCACGGGCGTACGGCACGATGCAATAGCTGCAAAAGCTGTTGCAGCCGTCCTGTATCTTCAAAAACGCCCGGGTCTTCCCGCTGAACAATTCGGGTGTCGAATCGATGAATTTTTCATTGTCACCTGTTTCTTCAATTATACCGTTCGCCGGCTTGCCATTTTCAAGATAATCGAAAATATTAAATTTCCGGTCAGCGCCCAAAATGAGATTGACACCGGGAATGGATTTCAGTCTTTCAGGATCCATCTGAGCGTAACAGCCGACGACCACAATCTTCGCGTCGGGTGAAGTTTTCCTGACACGGCGAATGAGCTGCCGGCATTTATAATCCGTGCGCGCAGTGACGGTGCAGGTGTTTATCACCACATAATCCGCTGGTTCTTCGATCGCAACAGATCGATACCCTCTTTTAGTAAATTCATTTTCCAAGAAGGACGTTTCTGTCTGGTTTAGTTTGCATCCGAATGTATGAAATGAAACTTTTTTCATATATGTGTCCTGAAAAAGAAAAAGAGCTGGATAATAAGCCTCCAACTCTTTTTCATTGTTTTCAATATTCACTCACATCAGTTATTCAGTGTCTTTCTTATCGTCTTGACTTTTATCATCTTTTTTTTCGACTTCATCCTTTTCGACATTTCCTTCTGCGGCTTCTGTTTTTTTCTCAGTCTCTTTTTCCGCAGTCTTCTTTTCTTCTTCTTTCTCATCTTTATCGGCTTCAGCTTTGGCTTCCTCTTTTTTCTCTGCAGATTCAGCCGTTTCTTTTGCCGCTTCCTTTTCAGTCACCGATTCTTTTTTTTCATCAGCTATCGGCTCAGCCGGTCTCTCATCTGTTGCTTTTTCTTCGGTTTCTTTGTCCTTAGTTTTCTCTTTTTCTTCATCGCCAGATGGTTTGGCTTCCGCAGCTTTCGTTTCTTCTTTCTTGGCTTCGGGAGCTTTCTTATCTTCCTTTTGTTCTTTGGCTTTTTTCTGGCTCGATTTTTTGGACTTAGCAGAATCACCGTATTCATCGATGCTGAAATCTTCATCAATGGATTCATCCACTAATCCTTCAATTTTGCCTTCAGCCTGTTTTTGGCGAATCAAAGATTGAGCATATTCGATCTTTTCCGAACAGACGATCTTCTTAGCTTCCTGATTGAATTCAATGACGCATAATTCCAGCTTATCGCCAACTTTGTAACCATCCGATGGTTTCTGAATGTTCGGCTTTGCGAGATGAGATAGCGGGATAAATCCGTCGACTTCATCATTTAGCTCTGCAATAACTCCTTTTTCGATGAGGCGTACGATCTTTCCTTCCACAACCGCACCGATCTTGTATTTTTCCTGAAAATCAGGCCAGGGGCTTTCATTCACTTGTTTGAAGCCCAGCGATATCCGCCGGTTGTCCCGGTCCACGTTCAACACGACCACATCGATGGTATCGCCTTTTTTCACGACTTCTGCAGGATGCCTGACTTTCTTGGTCCAGGACAGATCGGAAATATGAACGAGTCCGTCGATTCCTTCTTCCAGCTCCACAAATGCACCGAAATTAGTGAGATTGCGGACTTTACCCTGATGATTCGATCCGACCGGATATTTCTCTTCCAGCAGATCCCAGGGATCGGGCTCCAGTTGTTTCAAGCCGAGCGAAATCTTCTTATTCGCCTGATCAACACTCAGAATTTTAGCTTCCACTGTTTCGCCCACCGCCAGTATCTTGGATGGATGCTTGATATGTTGCGTCCACGACATTTCGGAAATATGGATCAATCCTTCGACACCCTTTTCCAACTCGACGAATGCGCCGTAGTCTGAAATATTCACTACCTTGCCCTTCATCACAGAGCCGACCGGGTACTTCTGCTCGATATTTTCCCACGGATGCGGCTGCAATTGCTTCAAGCCGAGAGAAATCCTGTCCTTTTCTTCATTAAAATCGAGCACCATTACTTTGATCTTTTCATCCAATGCAACAATTTCCGACGGATGATTCACGCGTCCCCAACTAAGATCGTTTATATGCAAAAGTCCATCCGCACCGCCCAAATCGATGAATACACCAAAATCAGTGATATTCTTGACGTTTCCTTCGAGGATTTGACCTTTGTGCAGCTCGTCGAGAATTTTCTGGCGCTGTCCAACCAGTTCTTCTTCCACCAGAACCCGGTGTGATACAACGATATTCTTACGCAGGTTATTTACCTTCACGATCTTGAAATCCATCGTCTTGCCGATGAATGCATCGAAATCACGGATCGGTTTGACATCGATCTGCGAACCGGGAAGGAAGGCATCTATTCCCATCAGGTCCACGACAATACCTCCCTTGATGCGGCGCATGCATTTTCCCTGCAGAGTTTCATTGGTTTCATATTTTCGAAGTACTTCTTCCCAGGTTCTCATAAAATCAGCTTTTTTCTTGGACAGAACAAGTTGTCCTTCTTTATCTTCGATATTGTCCAGAAAGACTTCGATGTCATCGCCGATTTTCAGTTCTTCAGGTTTGACAAATTCTTCGATAGGTACCGTGCCTTCGGATTTAAAACCGATATCGATCGATACCTCTTTGTCGCTAATCGATAATATTTTTCCCTTTATTAACTCCCCTTCGACGAAATCATTAATTGTATCCTCATAAAGCTTTACCATCTCATCAATTTCATCATCAGTATATTCGGTATCTTCCTGAATGTCATCCATTTTAACTGTTTTTTCCATGGAATCATTCCGGCGAAGAACATTTTCAGGAGTTGCTTGTTGGTTGTTTTGTTCTAATGTTTCGGAATTGTTTTCCTGGACCTCAACCTGGTCCTTGTTTTGATCTGTCATTAAATACCTCCTAGTATCCTATACAGACACATCTGTTGATATTTGGGTTAAATGTTCAATTTCTTTGTTAGTTAGATATCGCCATTTTCCAACCGGCAAATTCTCGGTTGTCAAATTTGCGAATTTGATACGAACAAGCCGTATCACACGATAGCCCAGCGCCTTAAACATCTCACGTACCTGTCTCTTTTTCCCTTCGTGAATACTGATGTTTACAATAGTGCTGGTGCTAACATTTTTGGGAAGCCGGATTTCACAGGGAGCAGTCACACCGGATTCGAGCATGACTCCGCTTTCGATCTTCATCTTGTCTTCTGCAATCAGCTCTTTATTCAATGTCACCTGATAAACTTTTTCCACCTCAAATTTGGGATGTGTTAACCGGTAACATATATTGCCGTCATTGGTCAGAAGAAGCAGTCCTTCCGTGTCTTTATCCAATCTTCCCACAGGAAAAATCCTGTGCATATCCGGGATCAGATCCGTAACCACATTCCGACCCCATCCATCTTTTACTGTCGTGACGTATCCGGCAGGTTTATTTAACAGGATGTATACTGGGGGCTCGGAAAGTGAAAGAATTTTCCCGTTATATTTGACTTCATCTGTGTTCTCATCAATAGAATACCCTAAAGCAGTAATGACCACACCATTTACGGTGATTTTGCCCTGTCGTATTAATTCATCGCTCTTGCGTCTTGAGGCGATTCCTGCTTTTGCTAAGTACTTATTCAGCCTCATCGTCTTCAGTCGTTTCGACTTCGTCTTGTTCAGTTTGCGTCAATTTTTCGATAAGTTCGGGTTCAGCTTCATCTGCTGGAAACTTCAGTTCTTCCTGGGCACTTCCCAATAATTCTTCCAGCTCTCGTGGTTTGGGAAGCTCAGTCAATTCATTCAGACCGAAATATCGCAAAAATTCCGGCGTCGTCCCGTACAATAAGGCACGACCCACCGCTTCAGAACGACCCGCAATAGTGATTAAATTCCGCTCAAGCAGGGTTTTGATCACACCGTCGGAATTTACTCCCCGAATCTGGTCAACCTCAGGTCGACTTATCGGTTGCTTAAACGCGATGATAGAGAGAACTTCTAATGCGGCTGGAGATAGCCGCGAACGCGCTCGTCCTTTGTACAATTTTTTAATGTACCTGGAATACTCTGGTTTTGTTACAAGTTGATAACCACCTCCAATCTTACAAATCCGAAACGTCCGCTCCGTATTTGCGTATTCTTCGTTCAATTCCTCAATGGCGTGTTTCAGTTTTTCTGCTTTAATATCCTCCAAAACCGATAACATTCGGTTCGTCGGCAGAGGAACATCAGAAGCAAATAGCAGAACTTCGACTATTTGCTTTATGTAATCTATTTCAATCAACGCTTTGTTATCCAAATCTCTCCAAATGGGGTTGCTTGTTTTACGACTACCTGACCTCGTTTAATTAATTCTAACAGCGCAATAAACGTGACGATCATAACGATCCGTTCCCGCTGCCGGGAAATAAGATCGTAAAACGAAAACTGCTTTCGGGCATTCAGTGTATTCATGATATAATCGATTTGCTCTTCGGTATTGATCTCGATATCTTTTATTTCATGATACGTCTCTTTGGGGATATTATCCAATGCCTGTTTAAATGCCTGAATCAATGAAAAAAGATTGACGTCTTCGGAGTACGTCATTTCTTCGTTTACATCATCCTCATCGAACTGTAAATAGACTCGCGGATAAACTTTCAACTGGTCATCTTCCAGATCGTGCAATTTATGAGCCACTTCTTTGAAACGCTTGTATTCAAGAATTCTCGTCACCAGTTCCATTCGCGGATCGATGATCTCTTCCTCGTCTTCATCCAGTTCGGGACGGGGCAATAACATTTGCACTTTAATGCGAATCAAAGTTGCTGCCATAATAATGAAATCACCCGCCATTTCGAGGTCTAAAATTTTAATAATCTCTACATATTCCAGATATTGCCGGGTGATTTCGGAAATTGGAATATCATATATATCAACCTCATTTTTGCGGATCAAAAAAAGAAGAAGATCCAGCGGACCTTCAAAATTTTGTAATTTTACGCGATAAGACATTGGTTAATCCAAATTCATCGCCTGATACACCTCGTGCATCGTCTGCGCCGCCACCTCGCCTGCTCTCCTGTTTCCATCGGCGATTATGTCTTTTATATCATCTATATTTTTCTCAAGTTGAACTCTTTTTTCGCGAAACGGTTCCAGGTATTTCGTCAAGCACGCAGCAAAATTCCTTTTGTCTTCCACGCAGCCCAATTCGCCGCTGCGACATGCTGCATCAACTTCAGCTACACGGTGGGGGCAGAACTTCTTATAATAGGTAAACACATTGCACACTTCCGGTCTGCCAGGATCGTTGCGTCGAATTTTTTGCGGATCAGTAACTGCACGCATCACTTTCTTACCAATTACTTCCGGCGAATCAGAAAGCAATATCGTATTTCCCAACGACTTACTCATTTTATTGCCGTCAAGTCCCGGGAGTCTAGCAAAATCGGTTACTTTTCCCGAAGGCACGCGCAGTACATCATCATACGTTTTATTGAACTTACGAGCAATTTCCCGGGTCAATTCAACGTGCGGCAACTGATCTTCTCCCACAGGAACCAGATGCGCTTTGTAGAGTAAAATATCCGCTGCCTGCAAAATCGGATATCCCAAATGTCCGAAAATGATATTGCTTTCGGTGCCTAGATCACGTGCCTGCTCTTTCACTGTGGGATTTCGTTCCAGACGTGGAACAGTAACCAGCATCGAAAAAATTAAATAAAGCTCCGCGTGTTCCTTTATCTGCGATTGTACAAAGATCGGGCTCTGTTCCGGATCGATGCCTGCCGCCAGCCAGTCGATAACCATTTCGATTGTGTTCTCCTGCAATCCGGAGGTATCTAAATTTGTTGTTAGTGTATGCCAGTCCGCTACGAGATGGAAATTTTCATACTCACCCTGAAGATTCACCCAGTTTTCTAGAGCACCGACATAATTGCCCAGGTGCAGTTTGCCGGTGGGTCGCATTCCGCTCAAGATTCGTTTTTTCATTAACACAACATCCTCAGTTCATAAATAGATAGGGTTTCCAGCGATTATCCAATTCTCCAATAATGTACCGAATAAAGAAAATATGACTTGGTCGTTTCGGTCTCCGCAATAGCTTCATCCCGGCTTCCTCCGGCGTGCGGTTTCCTTTTTTTGTATTGCAGCGAATGCACGCGCACACAAGATTTTCCCACGT
>WJJN01000754.1 GCA_014729735.1 Candidatus Zhuqueibacterota bacterium | reverse complement strand
TATTTGATTGCAAAAATTAATCTCTTTGTATAATAAAGCATTCCTGGGGAAATTCTTATCAGAATATGAAATATAATACAGTAAATATCTCAAAAAGTCAATACAAATTTACGGAAAAATAGTGAAACATCGGATTAATATCTGTCCTTTTTTCCCTGTGCTTGATTCCAACAACCGGTATTCCATCTGCTTGTCAAAATTCTCTCAGTAACTCACCACCTCAAACCTCTGACTATCCGGGTACACAGACATGCGTATGGTGAGAAGCTGACCGTCATTGTCATTGTCATGGTGACCAACCGCCTGAACAACCATGGAGTCGTTGTTACCGGAGGTGATAATTTCGAAAGTACCGTTTTCGTTTCGGGATTTGGTGAAAAGTTTGCACAATCCTGCTTCATCTGCCGTCAATCCTCTAAAAGAGCGACCACCACCTTTTACAATTTCCGATCTTCTATAGTAGCTTTGCGCCCGTCCGGCAATTTCCATCAAGTCTATGTGTAGTGCATCGAAGTTCGACTCAGCAGAAGAAGACTCGAATTTATGCAATCCAACAATTATTGCGATGCCGACAATAATTAGCCCGGACACATACAGCAATTTCTGGCTAAATTCCATATTGTAATAATTTCGTAAGTTATCGAACCAGATCTTAGAGGAAGCCGGTTTGGCGAAAACGCCTGAGCGTTCAATTTCACCGAAACCGGCTTTTCCCTATGGGGGAAATCTCTTTGTTAAGCCTGTCCCCAAAAAAAATCCATCTAAATGAAAACAGGTCTAAAAAGCAAAAGTGAAATAATAAAGAGTTATAATAACATCACCATCAAATGTTCCATAAAAAAATGTTTAGTTTGAAAATATATTATTAAACCTATAAAAAATCATAATTAATGGAAAATCATCAAAAAATAGAATTCAAATGCTAATTAAAAATCATGGAAAATAGTATAAAAAAAGTGACACAAGAAGAAAAATGCGAGCAGATTCACACTCCTGATAATATAGTTGAAAAATATGTTAAAGTCAACAAAAAAAACAAAATTTTCTATTGATTTTTGATTGGATTTTCCTAAATTAAGAACAAGCGAAAGAGATGCCTGAAAATGACTCGAAAGCCAAAGCTTGTATTGAAATGCATTTCTCACTACGCTATTATCGAGCCACCTGGAAGCAACTGAATGGCACTGGTTTACAATGCCCGGTCATAAAGTTAAAATTGGTATAAAGAGGATATGATGAAAAAAATACTATTTTCTTTCATTGCGTTATTCTTGCTAACAACGTCTCTATTCTCGCAAGTCGAATTTAATACATTATATACAACGACCGTTGGACCTGGCGTGGTTCACAAGAAAGTAGTTGCTCCTGAAATACCATGGGAGCTTGATGTCCTGGAAATTGATTTAACAAATCCAAATATGGGATTCGAAACGGTTAAGGCGAATAATAGTTTAAAGGGACGCCAAAGAACATCAGCAATGGCGGCACGCAAAAATAATACAAATCATTATGTCGTAGGCGCGATCAATGCAGATTTCTTTGATGGTGATGGTCTGCCGTCAAATTCTCAGGTAATTCAGGGAGAGATGCTTAAGACAGAATGGATTTCGGGTAATAATCCGAAATATTGGTCTACAATCGGGTTTGATGTGAAGAACAGACCCTGTATAACTGCGAATCGTTTCGTGAGTCATGTTGTGGTTAACGGACAAGCTAACGCAATCCACGATGTCAACGCGATTCGTAAAACAAATAATCTCATACTTTACAATTCATTTTACGGATCATCCACCGGCGCAAATGAATGGGGGACAGAGGCATTGATAGTGCCAATAGATGATTGGCTTGTTAATGATACTGTGCGCTGTGTTGTGGAAACAATCCAGCAGCGCGTTGGAAATATGGCGATCCCTGCTGGAAAAGCTGTCTTGTCCGCGCATGGTACTGCAGAGACATTTATCACAGAAAATTTTAATGAAGGCGATACTGTGCGAGTGTATTTGGGCTTGCATCCGGCGTTGCCGAAATTGAAAGAGCTTGTGGGCGGATTTCCGCGTATCATAAAAGACGGCGAAAATTATGCAGTGGAAGGCTATGCTGAAGAAGGTGGCACCTCAAATTTTCATACAGCACAGCACCCCCGTTCAGCCGTCGGATTTAATGCAGATACGACAAAATTCTATTTCGTGACCGTCGATGGCAGACAGGCGCATAGCATCGGCATGAATTTGATCGAGCTCGCGGACTTCATGATCAGCATTGGGGTGGCACAGGGAATGAACCTGGACGGCGGTGGTTCCACCACTATGGTCGTGCGCGGGGATATTAAAAACTCGCCTTCTGATGGCAGCGAGCGCGCGGTTGCAAATGCGCTGCTTGCAATCTCTTCTGCACCGACAGGAGAATTGTCTCATATTCAGGTCGAACCGGATAATTATTCATTTCGGATGAATGACCAGATTCAATTTCAAACCAGCGGCTGGGATGAAAATTATAATCCAGCACCGCTAACTTCTGATCTGATAGAATTTGAAGTCGATCCGGCTCTTGGAACGATCACTGATAACGGCTTATTCACTGCCACATCCAACGGCGGAGAGGGATGGGTTTACACGCGCTATAATGAGCTGGTTGATTCTGCTTTCATACACATCACACGGATAGCAGAAATTACGCTCCATCCTCATTCCGCAACAACTGACACATCGCTGGAGATTCAATTCTCAGTGGAAGCAAT
>WJJN01000753.1 GCA_014729735.1 Candidatus Zhuqueibacterota bacterium | reverse complement strand
TACCTTCACTAATTCGAGTCTTTGCTACATCACCCCAATTTACTGCTCCGAGTCATAAATCATGAACTAACCTAATTGTTATAATTGTTTCAATGTCCACAGATTATTTCGGATGAACAAATGCTCCGCGGAGTTGACCAGCACCAGTGGTTTTTCTTTCATGATAAAAAGGAGTTTGGAGTTTAAATCCGGATATTTCTTCTGAATCTACTTTGCTCAGTGTACAGGAATGAATCCCGGAAGTCAGGGATTGTTAGATTCTTTTTGAGTTGTTTTTGCAAGAAAATTTTAGTATTTTAAGGACTAATCAAATTTAAAATGATATACAGGCAATGGGTTTGACAAATATTTTATATATCGAAGATGACGATGCTCAACGCACCGAATTTACATCTCTGCTCGAGTCACGGAATTTCAATGTTTTCGCGGCGGCTTCGGGCAAAGAAGGATTGCGGATTTTTCGAAAACGAGATATCGATGTGGTGCTGTGCGATTTGAATATGCCGCAGATGGACGGATTACAGGTGCTCACCGAAATCCAGAAATTGAATGCCGATATTCCTTTCATAATCCTCACCGGACACGGAAGCATTCCGCTTGCAGTGAAGGCAATGCAACAAGGAGCTTATCATTTTGCCCTGAAGCCCTTTGAAATCAATGACATCGTACTGACAATCGAACAGGCAATCGAAAAATTCAGGCTGAAGCGGGAATTGCGGGATTCGGAAAGTACTTTAAAAACGCTGATCGAAAATGTGCCGGATATTATTTTTTCATTGGATTCTGACGACAGGTTTATTCGAATAAGTCCGGCTGTTCATTCGATTCTCGGGTATGAACCCGATGAACTTGTCGGACGATCGTTTCTCGACATAGTTTATGAAGAAGACAGACCGACAATCAAAAAGGCTTTCGATTTAACTTCTTCTAAAAATAAAGATCTAATTTCGCTGGAAATCCGGTTCATTACAAAATCCGGAGCAATAAAAGATTTTGAGTTGCGGCGTCGGTTGTTTTACGACAGCAGTGAAACCATTCGGAATATAGGTATTGCATTCGAAATTACAGATCGTAAAAAAATGCAACAGGCACTTGAAAAGCATTCTCAGGAATTAGAAGACCGGGTACAGGAACGAACCGAGCGGCTGGAAGTTTCAAATATCCAGTTGGCTGCGCTAAATGCAGTAGCAAACCAGTTCTCCAGAATTTATGATGAACATACGCTGATCGAAAAAGCACCGGCGTTACTGGCACAGGGACTTCAGTACGAAATTTCGGCTGTCTACTTGAAAGAGGAAAATGAATACCGCCTGCATTCTTTTTACTGCGATCAGCAAATCTCCATGTCGACCATTGACTATTTTGAGAATTTGAGAAAAGACAATGCGTCTCCCCCATCAGGAGTCGTCGATTCAATTGATGCACGCAGGACTATTTTTCTGGATGATCCTGACAAAATAAAATCAATTGATGTTTTTTCTCGATTATCGGAAATCCCCAATCATTATATTGCGGCGCCATTCCTGGTCAAAGGCGACTTTGCAGGATTCATCGAGGCAGGCAATATTAATATCAATCCACATATGGATCGCCAGAATATTGCCCGATTTGAAATGTTTGCCAACATGATCGGATTGGCTCTTGATAATATTCGTTCATATCAGTCCCTTGAAGCACGAGTGAAAGCACGCACCGAGTCACTGCGGCAGACAAACGATAAATTGCGGTCAAAAGCAGAAGATCTTGAAAAAGCAACTATCGATTTAGCCCGCGCCAATATAGACATGCTCGCGATTCAGGAAGAGCTGGAAGAAAAGAACGCAGAAAGCCAAAAATTGCTGACAGAACTTACGCGGAGCAAGCGGGAATTGCAGGCAATTCTTGATTCTTCCGATTATGTGATAGTAATGGTGAATTCGGAAGGCAATATTATCACTACTAACAAACAATTGAAAACTTATTTCGGTCTTAGGATTACTGACATTTTGAATAAACCGTTCAGTTATTTCACAGAAAAAATAGAACCGATGTTTGAAGATACTGGCAGATTCAAAAAGCGTGTGAGCGAATTATCTGCGGAGACCGAGCGTGTAATGGCGAAACAAATGGATGCTGCGGAGATTTATCGAAATGCCTGTCGGGTAAAGGGAGAGACGCCCCGCTATATCTCGTTGTTTTCCGGACCGGTACGCGACGAAGACGAGCAACTATTGGGTAAGGTATGGATTTTCAGTGACATCACAAAAATCAAATTAGCGGAGGAAACATTACGCCGATCACATGAGGAACTGGAAAAACGCGTTCAGGAACGAACAAAGGAACTGGCTGAGGTAAATGAAGCGCTACGGGCGGAAATTTCGGAACGGAAACAGACTGAAGCTGCGCTAAGAACCAGTGAGGCACATAACCGGGCGCTATTGAATGCAATTCCGGATCTTATTTTCCGTCTCGACAAGGACGGAACTTATCTGGCGTATCACTCGCCGGAGGGAAGTTTTCTTGCAATTCCTCAGGAAGAAGTCGTTGGTAAAAATATTTGCGATACGTTGCCGCCACAACTAGCAAAACAAACTCTCATCCATATCAATAAAGCTTTAGCGAAGAATACGATGCAGATCTTCGAGTATCAACTGCCGCATAAAGAAAAGATGCGCGATTTTGAAGCACGGATCGTCGTTAGTGGCAAGGAGGAAGTTCTGTCAATCGTCCGGGATATAACGGAGCAAAAACGGGCGCGGGAAGAATTGAAAAAAGCACGGGATCAACTGGAAATCCGTGTCAAAGAACGTACGGCAGAGCTGGCAAAAACAAATGAGGCGCTGCTCGAGGAAATTAATGAGCGCATTTACGCTGAGAAATCCACGGCGACCAGACTACGTTACGAGGAAGGTCTGGCTGCCTGTTCCCAGGCATTATTGAAATACGACAATATGAGCAAAGCGCTGGTCAGTGCAATCGAGGGGCTGCGTGAAGCTGCAAACGCTGGACGTGTATATATTTATGAAAATTTCGAACATTCAGCCGATAAATTGAGCATGCGCAAACTATACGAAACCAGCGCTGCGAATGTGGATTCGGACATTGAAAAACCATCTCCGGCACATATTCCTTACAAAAATGGATTCCAGCGATGGCAGAAAATTCTGTCCCGCGGAGATAAAATTTCCGGCAAAGTCAAAAATTTTCCGGAAGGCGAGAAAGAAATGCTGTCATCGAAAAATGTACTTTCGATCCTGGTATTGCCGATAATGATGGATAATAACTGGTTCGGCTTCATCGGATTCGATAATGTGCAATCCGATCAATCCTGGAATAAGGAAGATATACGGCTGCTGAAAACTGCCTCCGAGATGATCGGCAGTTACATTTCGCGGCGCTCAGCCGCCGATGCCTTGAAAGTCAGCGAAGCCAGATTTCGATCGCTCGTCGAAAATGCTCATGATGTCATTTATTCGATGAAACCGGACGGCACATTCACTTATTTGTCGCCGCAATTCAAACAATTGAGCGGCTATGATGAAAGTGACTTTTTGGGCAAAACAATGGAAGGCTTGATCCATCCCGATGATTTCAAAAAAACCTGGCAAAAATGGCTTGAGTTTTCCAGAAAAAAAATGAAGCAGGTCGAATTTGAATACCGGATCATTCACAAAGACGGGCATATTCGCTGGTTCACAACCCATTCCACCAATATTCTGGACGAAGATGGCGAAATCATCGAAAGTATTGGTATTGCACATGACCTGACTGAACTTAAAAAGGTCATGGAAAATCTTGAAAAAACGAATCAGGAACTGCGTACTGCACAGGCGCAACTGGTTCAAACCGAAAAAATGGCATCGCTCGGAATGCTCGTCGCCGGTATTGCGCACGAGATAAATACACCGACCGGTGCTGTAAAAAGCATGCACAATACCTTGGTCCGTGCATTTGACAAGATGAAATCTGAATTGCAGCATAATTATTCCGATATTCTGGAAAACAATGCCACCCTGAGTAAAACATTTCAGGCAATTGAAAATGCAAATACTGTCATTCGCTCTGGCACTGAGCGAGTCGTAAATATTGTGCGCCGATTGCGGAGTTTTGCCAGGCTGGATGAAGCTGAGTTAAAGGAAGTCGATATTCATGAAGGTCTGGACGATACTCTTGCGCTTATTTATCATGAAATCAAACATAATGTTAATATCATTAAAAATTATGGCGATCTTCCTAAAATCGCCTGTTATCCAGGTCATTTGAACCAGGTGTTTTTAAATATTCTCATCAATGCAGCGCAGGCAATTTCGGATAAAGGTGAAATCGAGGTCACCACTTTTCTGAAAGATAAAAAAATCTATATCAAAATTCGTGATAACGGTAGCGGCATTTCCAAAGAAAATCTCCATAAAATTTTCGACCCGGGATTTACCACAAAAGGCGTTCGTATCGGTACTGGACTTGGATTGTCTATTTGCTATCAAATTATGAAAGACCATTACGGCGACATCGAAGTGGAAAGTGAAATCGACGTTGGAACGACCTTTACACTCATTTTACCAAGCGATTTGGGTGACAGATTAAAATCAAAAGAGAAGTAATGAGATTCAACTGTTCAATGAAAATTAAACGCCAAATTAGATCCCTGCTTCTTATCACATGGATGTCTTTGTTTTACACGCCGGCGTTTCCCCAGCAAACCGCCGTAACCCGTTCCATTTCCGCGGATTCTCTTTATAATCCTAAAAATGCATATATGTACTTGCGCGGCATCGAGCGGGATGAATCCGCCGGCTTCAATCCATTTCGATGGCTCAGTCAAAAAGCACTGTTTATTCCAAAGCAAATTCAGTATGGAATTCGATATGCTTCGGGTTATGGATTCAAGCTATTCAATGACCCGAAATTCATCACAAATATCGAAAATTTCTTTTTTAATGAAGAAAAAACAATGGGCTGGTATCCCACAGCAGATGTGGCATCAGGCTTCAGACCTCGGGGAGGCTTGAGCTTTTTTTATATTTACAAAAACTGGGATGCAGCAATCGAAGGAGAATATGCCGGTGAAGCAAAATATCAGGTCGAGGGATTCGTATCACATCAAATTCAGCGCGCAAATCAAATCTGGGTGGTTTCGCTATCCGGCTTAAGAAGCTATGATGATGACCATATCTACTATGGCATTGGGAACTTTCCTGATTCCGATTCGCGGAGTCATTTTTTGAGCAATCCTGCGAGCGATCATGGTGTTTATTTTCAGCAGCGCTGGAAAGTGGAATTTTTGATCGGCATGCAGCCTTTCCCGAAATGGCAGTTTTTCCTCACACATAATTATCAGAAACGTGTGCACAAAAATGCATTCGATCTGGAAGGCACGCTTGTCAGCGAAGGCGATATTATGGATTCATTCGATATTCAGAAGCTGCCTGGTTTCCAGCATCCGTTGACTCAATTTTATAATGAGCTTTCTCTGCGTTACGACACACGTGAAAAAGACGTTTACATGTCACCCGGCTGGATGCTCGAAAGCTATCTCGGTTTCTCCCATGGCATAAAGCAGGATGATAGCCGATACCTCAAAATGGGACTCGATGTGTTTGCGAATATCCCGGTCATTCAGCAAAATCGGTTCATCGTCCCGCGGCTGATCTTTCACAAGCTGGAAAATCTTGATGAATCCATTCCTGTTGCATTTTCGGATTATCCGACGCAGCCGCTTTACCGGGGAGTTTCTAAAAGAAAGCTATTGAGAATTGATAAATACTCTCTGCTGCCTTCGATTGAATATCAATATCCTCTGTCGTTTAATCTCGGAGCACATCTGTTTCTGGATTATCTGATGGTCGCAAACTCATTGACAAAACTGACTTTTAAAAATGCACCGTGGGCAGCGGGAATCGGAGTGGATTTTCATGGTCTGGATGGTGAACTGGCAAGAGCATCGATTGCCTATGGTTCTGAAGGGATCGATCTTGCACTGAAAATAGGAATTACAGCTCTGCTAAATGGTCGATCCGAATGATGTTTTCATTTATGTTTAAAATACAACGATTTCGCATTTTTTTGATAACTGCCCTTCTCACGGGATGTGCATCGAATAGTTTCCGATTTAAAGATGCCGAACCGGTGATGTATTTCAATGACATTCATCCCATTCCGTCACCGGAATCCGTGCAATACGAACGATTTGATTACTATGCCAACGTATTGCCGGAACTCCCGCGGCTTAAGCACAGCTTTGTCCGCGATTCCAAACGGTCGATGGATGTCAATTCGATGGATGAAGTGCCAGCATCGAGCTGGTTTATTCCCAGACTTGGATTCCAGGATATTTCCCCTGAAGAATTAGTGAACGGTCCTGTGGAATACGGTCCGCCACAGCCACCTTTGAAAATTATCCGGGTACGAAAGCGCAAACAGAATCCCCGGCTCTTCGTTCGTGATCGTCGGGGTATCTATTATTTACTGAAATTCGATCCGCCGGATTTTCCCGGAATTGCCACGACAACCTCGTTTATCGTGAACCGGCTATTTTGGGGATTTGGCTATCATGTTCCTGAAGATCATTCTTTTTATTTCAAGCGAGAAGATTTGATTGCAGGACCCGAAATTATCTTGACTGATAAAGAGATCGATCAAATTCTCTCTCGCGTCGCGGGTCCTGTGAATGGTTACTATCGCTCGATTTCAAGCCGGATCATTGAAGGGTATCCGTTGGGACCAACGCCTGCACAGGGTGTTCGACCTGATGATCCCAACGATCTTTTTCCCCATGAAAACAGGCGGGTGCTGCGTGCATTGCACGTATTTTGCGCTTTTACAAATATGTGTGACATTAGTTCAGACAACACATTAGATATGTATGTCGGAGAAAAAGATAAGGGATATATCAAACACTATCTGGTCGATTTTGATGATGCTTTCGGAACACATGCTGCCCGCACACGGCGGTTATGGGCAGGATACAACCATCTGTTCAGTTTTAATGATATCATGAAAAATCTGTTCACCATAGGATTGATCGTGGAAGATTGGGAAAATCTCGATAACAAATCATGGAAATCCGTGGGCTCTTTTGAGGGGGATATTTTCGATCCTGCTAAATGGAAAGAGACTCACCCGTACCAGCCCATTCGTAAGAGTCAGCAGCAGGATGATTACTGGGCTGCGAAAAAAATCGGAGCGCTCACCGAGCAGCATATCAAAGCTTTGGTAAAAGCAGCCAATTATCCGGAACCGCAAGCAGAAGAGTACATCATTCAGACATTGCTAAAGCGCCGCCATAAGATATTGCGTTATTTTCTCTGTCGGGTCTCTCCTGCCGAATTTCTGGATTATAAAAACAGCCATCTGCACATAGCTGATATGGGACGCATTCTGCTTCAGGATGAATTCCCGGAAACACGTTATGAAATGAATTATTACGATGACTCCGACAACAGGCTCATCGAAGAGACAATACTAACATCCGATAGCGCTGTTGTTAATTTTCCCATTGCACCGTACTTGTTTGAAAAGGCAAACAATTATCTTCGAGTAGATGTTAAGATACATCGTAAAAACATGCCCGACGCAGAACCGGCACAGTTTCATCTGCTGCGGAGAAATGATCAGTCTGTGGTCCTTGTGGGCGTTGTTCATTGATATTTATGTGCAATTATCGTAAATATCTTGAATTCTTTGTACTGTATCATCGATATTATATTTTTGCGCTCGTTTTACCAATAACTTTCGATTCCATCGTCTTGCGAGCCCCATTTTGATTTTCATTGCCAGGTCTTGACAATCCCGCTGATTCGCCAGCAGCCCGATTTTTGAATCCGGAACGATTTCGCTTGTCATCTCTGACTTGCAAGCGATGACCGGTGTGCCGCAGGCGAGCGCTTTAATTGCGTTCACCGGAAACTCGGCATTGATTCCCGGCAGAATAAAAAGATCGCCCGCATTAAGCCAAAGCGGCACTGCTCTATCATCGACATCATCTTTGATGGTAACGCATTTGTCGAGCTTCAAATTACTGACTTTTCTGATTAGCGCATCTTTTAAAATCCCCCTGCCGATAATATAAAGAACAAGATTTTTATTTTTCTTTGCCAGTAATTCAAAGGCATCGATCAGATAATTAATGCCGCTCTCCGGAAGTAAAGTACCGCGGAATATCAATATTTGCTTTTGGGTTGATAAACAGAGTTTTTTTCTAATTTCCAATCTGTCGACAGATTGATATTTTAATAAATCGATTCCCGGCGCGACAACACTGAAATTCGAACTTTGATTACTTAATGCATCACTTGAGGTAATATTTCTATTAATATTACTAATAATATAACTATTAATTTTCTTTAAGAAATAGCTTTCTTTCAATTTATTTGAAGTAAAAGTGCGGCGATGAGTGATAATAATGGGCAATCGAAATAGCGCGGAAAGTGCATACGCAGCAAAACCTTCGGGAAATTCTCCAAATGCATGAATTATCTGGAATCTATGACTTTTGTGTAATTGCCGAACAATTGGTAATAAACGAAAAAACAGAAAAATCCCGAGACTCATTTTTGATATCTTTTTTGGCAGATAAAAAAGCTGAGGATAATAGACTGTGATATTGTGAACGATTTCGCGTTTCGGGATTTGTCTTAATTGGCTAATCCAGTTTGTTGTCACATGCGGT
>WJJN01000131.1 GCA_014729735.1 Candidatus Zhuqueibacterota bacterium | reverse complement strand
TGCGCATTATCGATATTGCAAATGGTGCCGGTCAGAAATCCGAGCTTTCGATTTATGAAGATGTTGTCCGTCTGGATGAAATGATAGAAAACGTCTCAGAACAAATTTCAGAGCGGAATTTGCAAGATAATCAGCGAGTCAGTTTCTTGCTTGACCAGCTCCGCACGTATCAACAAAATGCGCATCAGGCATTGGAAGAACGAAAATTTGACAAAACACAATTCAACGTGGAAATGGGACGGCGATTGCTGGAACGAGCATTGCAGATCGTGAATCGCCGGGAACGGCTAAACGGCAGCCGTCGGTTGTCCGAAGAGCTGCGGCAACTGGATTTGCTTATAGTAGAAATTGAAAAGAAGGTGGGAAACAGTAGCAATACCGAAGCAGCATACATGCTGAATCTGGCGCGCGCTGCCCGCGAACGTGCCGACTTTTTGATTCAGCGCCGCAGGAATCAACTGGCGCTGGCGGCGATTGCGAATGCAAACCGGCTGGCATTTGCCGCCGAGCGGCTGGCAACAGAGCCGGAATCGTTCAATCCCGAAGCGAAACAAATCGAACGCCGGCTCGATATGTTTGGCAAACAGATCGATGAAATTGGCTCCCGGCAAAATCTTGCGGTGCGTTATCAAATACTTTTTGATGAAATACAAAAAGTTTATCAAACAGCGAGGGAATCATTCGAAAAGGGTTATTTAAACGTCACCGAAGAAAGCCTTTCAATTTTAGAAAATCTGCTCGATAAAATGCCCCAATAAAAAACCCGAGCTTATTACTCGGGTTTCTTTTGTTAGATAAAATTCTTGCTAAAATCGTTTTTCCAGGGTCAACGAATAATATCCAGCAGGATGAGCATCGAATCGCAGGCGCATGCTCTGTTGCTCCTGTTCCTTTTCGAGTCGCTTGTTATAGCGGTAGGACTGCCACACCGCATCGATGGCGCTTACCAGATGATTTGCAATAATCCCGCCAATGGCAAAAATCGCCCGGTTATGCGCACGGTCGCTGGAAATGCGCATCTGCTCGAACTCTTCGCGTTTCTCCGGTGAGTCCCATGACCAGTAATATTCCTCTTCCGAATAAACTTTATAAAATTCCCGCTGACGCTGCTTTGCGTCGTTATATTCATGGATGTTGTCGTAATTTCCGATATCCACAAAATACTGGGCAGGCTTGTCCTGTGCCTGCGCACCGGCGTGGGTTGCGGCGTAGACATACATATCGTCACGTTTCCAGTTGCTGTATGAATCAAAGGAAAAGAATCCCGCCCACAGGAACAATTCGGTGAAGAAAAACGCCTTTGCCATCGTCTTGTTGCCGACATAATACTCCCCTGCACCAGGAAGCAGTAGCGAGTACAAAAACGCCTTTCCCTTTGCCTTGAACCTCGGATCATCTGAGGTTTGCTGCATCATTGGAGATGGCATGGATTCCGGCACCTGGCTGGCGATATTTATTTTCGCCACGACCGGATATTTCAACGCCAGTCGCAAATCTTCCGGACTGTCCACCGAAACACCTGAATGCGGCAATTCGGCAAATGCAGCAGCAGGGATCAATATCAGAAGCACAGCAATTGTATATCGTGAAATTCGTTTTATGTTCATGATTACCACTTAACTCTTAATGATAGCATCTGATGATTATGGTTGTTGAAATATTTATTTTCCATGCGCAGCGATGTTTCGATAACCAGTTTGCTGTTGTGCCGTTTCGCAGTCCAGGCAGCATCGATCGCACTCAGCACGTGGTTGAACATGGCGATATAAATACCGGATGTCGCTCTTTTAAAGAGTTGGTTGCTTTCATCCCGCATGTCCATGTATTCTTCCCGCAGAGGCGAAGTATTTTCCGGTTCGTGAATTTCTGTGGTAGTTAGATCGATCGGAACTTCATCCCAGCCGACTAAGAACTGATTGTATTTACCGATCATTTCATAGTACTGCTGTGTTTTCTCCTCTGGTAACTCATGTGAAAAAACATCTTGTTCTTCATCGGTCAAGCCTCCGTACCATTGAACCCATTTACTCTCGTCCCAATAGGTGTCGGCATAAGCTTCAAACTCGTCTTCCTTTTCGTTCCCCTGTTTATTGTAGTAGGCATACATTGCCCACGCGCCGACTTCGATACCGAAAAACAGGGCACTCTTTAAATAAGAACCCGCGAATAATTCACCGGCGCCCGGAATTATCGCCGAAAACAGCAAGACTTTCTTCGGTAAAATGTAATCAGGATGATTATGCAATGCGGTCAGGGCTGCAGTATCTCTTTGAGCAGATGCTCTCTGCTGATAAGCCATTTGCGCTTCAGCGCGCATTTCAGACATCGGAGAAAACTCCAGAAACGGAGTTGCATTTGCTGACGGTTCTTTCGCCAGAGTTAGCGGACTTATCACGAGAATTGAAATAGCGACGATTAATATTTTTTTCATTCCCTGCTCCCTTTCAAGGTTTATGTGTTAAAAAATCAAGTTTGTTAATTCTCGAGGTACTATCCTTGTGAAGATTGAGAACCTTCGCCAGGGTAACTAATTAATTAAAAAATCCGAACGTAATCCCAAAATAATAGCGCCATTCGTTTCCGTAAGTCAGTTTGACCTTTGAATCATTTTCATATTTTACATGCTCGTCCAATCCATACGCCGC
>WJJN01000130.1 GCA_014729735.1 Candidatus Zhuqueibacterota bacterium | reverse complement strand
CGGTACTCTCTTAAGTAAATTTGCCGGATTTACCGGATATGGAGTACATTGCCCATCTTAATGCCAAGATTTCCGGAGTCGACGAGGCTTCGGAAATCTGCATATTGCTGAATTTAAACTACTAATCGTGATATCCCCTGAATCCCCCTTCAAAGGGGGACTTCAAATAACCTAAAAATTCATAAAAAAAATCTTGACATTTTGAAAATTTAATTGTATAATTGTATATACAATTAATCTATTCATGGACAATTAAAATGATAATCGATCGAAATAGCCCGGTTCCTCAATATTTTCAGTTGCAAACGTGGCTTATCGAACAGATTGAACAAGGCGTATTCAAAACCAATGATAAGATTCCCACCGAAGAAGAGCTTGCTGAAATCACGGGTTTAGCCAGAGCCACGATTCGCCAGGCTGTACAGAACCTGGTCAATATGGGATATCTGGAAAGAAAAAGACGGCTTGGTACTTTTGTAATCAATAATGAAGCGAAATCCGAGACCAGGACGATCGTGGGTCTGCTCGTCCCGGATATTCGCAGCGGATATGCGCCGGAGCTTGCCCGCGGCGTGGAGGATGAAGCGGCAAAAAACAAGCACAGTCTGATACTGTGCGACACCGACGATTTATACGTCAAAACAGAATTTCACGTGAACCGGCTGCTGGAGAACTCCGTCGCCGGTGTTATTCTCATGCCTCCTGCTGCCACAGACGAGCAGAACCAGAAAATCGTCACCCGGTTTTTAAATAATAACATTCCTGTCGTTTTGGTGGACCGCATCATTCCCGGAATTGAAATCGATTATGTCACCACAAACAACTTCGAGGGCGGATATGAAATAACAGAATATTTGATCAAAAAAGGGCACAGGAAAATCGGTATCGTATTGAGCACGCTTTTCAGCACAGAGCGCGATCGTCTTGAAGGATACAAGAAAGCACTGACAGATCATGGTATTCCGATTGATCCGGATATCATTATCGCGGATTCGGGACCGTTCATTCAAAACCGATATTTTAAATACGCACGTACCCTGCTGAAAAAACGGAATGATCTCAGCGCTATCTTCGCAGGTCACGATCGCATCGCACTTATTTTTTATTCATTAGCCAAGGAAATGGGAGTTTCAATTCCCGGTGACATTTCTATCGTGGGATACGATGATTTGCATTTCACGACAATTCCGCTCACCACCATGCATCAACCCATTTATGAAATGGGACAGGAGAGCATGAAGCTTATCATGTCCCGTATCAATGGAGAAGATAAAGGACCACGGGATATTGTTTTAAAATCGCACATCGTGGAGCGAGAATCAGTTGATTCACTCGTATAAATCATTTGTAGTTTTTAAAGTATCACAAAAATGAGGAGTTATAATGAGAACCGTAAGTTTGATGGCAGATTGGGATCCTAAACCTGATTTTAAATTAGGATCGAAAGACGTTAATGGTAAACTAACATATCTGGGCAGCAAAGTCTGGAGAAATCCTCGCATCGAAATTGTCGAAAAAGAGACTCCTGTTCCGGGTCCGGACGAAGTATTAATCGAAGTAAAAGCCTGCGGCATTTGCGGCAGCGACGTCCACATGCGCCAGGCGGATGAAGATGGCTACATTTTTTACCCTGGATTAACGGCATTTCCGTGCACATTGGGTCATGAATTTTCCGGCGTTGTTGTTGAGGCTGGCGACAATGCTATCAATAAGCGCACCCGCAAGAAATTCGAACCGGGTGAAGCTGTCTGCTCCGAAGAAATGGTCTGGTGTGCCCAATGCAAACCCTGCTGCGACGGCTACCCGAATCATTGTGAAGCCCTGCAGGAAATTGGTTTTTCCATTGATGGGGCGTATGCCAAATATATCAAAATGCATTCGCGATACCTGTGGAGTCTCGAAGAACTGCGCAAAGTATATGGCGATGAAAAAATGTTTCTGTTAGGCAGTCTGGTCGAACCGACTTCGGTCGCATACAACGCGGTGATCGAACGCGGTGGCGGTATTCGCGCCGGCGAGCATGTTGTCATTCTTGGCGGTGGACCTATTGGCGTTGCTGCGTGTTCTATTCTACGACATTCAGGCGCGAAGTCTGTTATTCTGTCCGAGCCTTCCGAATCCCGCCGTAAAATGGCAAAGGATATGGGCGCAACACATGTTATCGATCCAATGAAAGAAAATGCTGCCGATGCTGTGCTGGAAATCACAAAAGGCATGGGCGCAGGCATCATTCTGGAAGCTACAGGGCTGCCAAGTGTGGTGTGGAGTGATGTGGAAAAAATTATCTGGGAAGGCAAAGCAGTGAATACAACAGTCGTCGTGGTTGCGCGTGCCGATGATCGAATCCCCCTGAACGGTGAGGTGCTACAGGTGAGACGCGCGAGCGTTGTCGGTTCGCAGGGGCATTCGGGGCATGGTACTTTTCCGAACGTCATTACTTGCATGTCATCCGGTATGGACGTTTCCCCAATGATCACAAAAAAAATCGGTCTCGACGAAGTCGAAGAGAATCTGGTAATGCTCCAAACAGATCGTGATGAAGTAAAAATCACGGTGACAGATTTAGAATAAATAACAATCCAAAAATTACAATTACCAAATGATAGCAAATTTCAAATTCTAAATTTCCAACAATTTATTTCAAATTTGGTTATTGTGATTTAGTTTTTGTTTGTAATTTGATGCTTGATTTTTGGAATTTCTTGAAATTCCTTATAGAGTTCAAAGTGACTTTTTTAAAATGGAAAGGATAAATAAATGGCACAATGGTTGAAAACAGATCAAGCCGACCTGTTTTTCGAAGACACCTCAGTGGGGCGTCTGAAGAAAAAAATATGGGAGGCTTCGGATGAAGAAATATCCAAGATTTTGGATGATTATGGAATTCCCTCCCCATCCGAACTGGGGAAGCCGGGGACTTATATTCAAAACACAATTCGGCAAAAGGTTGTCGAAAATAGAAGAAAGAATGATATATTATTTATACCGATTGGCTGTACCGAATTGCACGGTCGGCATACGGTGACCGGACTGGATACATTTATGGTCACTCAGATATTAGAAGGTGTGCGTCGGTTTACCGCAAAGAGCGGTAAACCGGTGAGTTTGACATATACACCTCTGAATTTTGGCGGGCATCCGCATCATCATATCGGCATGCCGGGCACAATTCATCTGGAAGATGAAGTCGTAAAGCGCAATCTGATCGATGTCATGGTCGGTTTTTGGAATGACGGTTTCCGTAAAATGGTTTTGGTGAATAATCACGGTCATCAATGGCTGCTGGAAGCCGCGATCCAGGAATTGCAGAAAACCTGGAACCTGCCGGGAATCTTCCGCGTGATCGACTGGCATCGGGCAGTGCGTGAATTTTTCCGCACCAAAGAACGCGGAGGTGATTGGGACACGACATTCGTTCATGCCGATGAAGCCGAAACCTCAGTGATGCTGCTGCTGGCACCGGAATTTGTCGATATGACATTAGCAGAAAAAACATCGGTGGAAGGATATATCCCGGATGGTCATTTTGACAAGGCGGTGGATCCGTTTGCCCGTCCCAGCAAGTGGTCTGAAGGACAGGGACATTCCCCGATTGAATTGGGTTCGATCCCGGAAGGAGTAGTCGGTCGTCCCGATCTCGGAGATGCGAAAAAAGCCCGACGTACAATTGCGGCAATTCTGTCTTATTTGACGCTCGTTCACGATGAGATTCTGGAAGCATTCCCAGCCGGTAAAGTGCCGCCTATTGAAAAGACGACCATGCGCACTGAGAAAGAGATGGAGCCTTATCTGAAAGAACCTTTTACAAAAGGATGGCGCCCGATTTATTCGATTCGAAAAATGGGGTTGTAAAAATGAAATTAAGTATTGTTGTTTCAACCCAACCCGCTTCGTTTAATGCAGTGGCGTATAAGGGCAGAATCAAAGACAATCTTGAAAACATCAAAAAGCTGGGTTACGACGGTGTGGAACTGGCTGTTCGTGACCCGGCGCTATTGGATGTCGATGAAATAACGTCCTTTCTCAAACAGGTGAAATTACCGGTTCCTGCCATCGGTACGGGACAGGCTTACGGAGAGGAAAATCTATCGTTTACCGACGTAAATTTCGATGTCCGCTCCCGAGCAATCGACCGCATCCTGTCCCAGATCGATTTGGCGAAAAAGCTGAATGCGGTTGTGATCATTGGGCTGGTCCGCGGAAAAAGTGGAGTCGGAATCAGCGCAGATCAAACCGAAAGCTGGTTGATTCATGCGATGCGGGAGTGTGCCTCGCACGACAAATCCGTAAAACTTGTAATTGAACCGATAAATCGTTATGAAACGGATCTGATAAATACAGTGGAATCCGGTATGCAGTTTCTTGATAAGCTCGGGAAAGATAATGTCGGCTTGCTCCTCGATACTTTTCACATGAATATTGAAGAACCGTCTATTTTGGATAGCATTTTCACTGCGAAGGATCGGCTGTTTCATTTTCATGTGGCGGATTCCAATCGCTGGTATCCCGGAGCCGGACATATTGATTTCCGGGAAATATTTAACCTGTTGGAACGGATTAACTACAAGGGATTTGTTTCCGCTGAAATCGTCCCGCATCCTGATCCGGACACTGCCGCTGCGAAAACTATTGAAACTTTGAAAGCCATTCATAAGTAACATCCTGTAAACATCCGGCGCATTATTGATATGCGTCGGGTGTTGTCTTTCATTGAATATTCAAGTAAAAGAAGACGACCTGATAGATAAGTTGATGAATAACAAATCCTATATTTTTGTACTCGTTCTCACAATTCTATTATCGCTATCCTTCCTCCATGCCCAACCAACGGATAAAGACAGTTCATCCGGTAAAATAGTTACGTGCTTTAAAAATTTAAACGGCTCGTCTGAATGGCGGTTGGTCGAAAGAGTGAAACAGAACTTTCAGACGTATCATCCACAGGGAATGGTAAAGATCGGCGATTACATTTATCTTACTTCAGTCGAAAAAATAGTCACACCGCAGAGACTCGCCCCTTCGCAAGATGGCTACGATCGAACTCCGGGAAAAGGCATCGGGCATCTATTCAAGATCGATCTAGATGGAAATCTGATCGATCATATTACTTTAGGAGAAGGAACGGTTTATCATCCCGGCGGTATAGATTACGACGGGAAATATATATGGTGCCCTGTAGCGGAATATCGCCCCAACAGCAAATCCATCATTTATCGGATACATCCGGATAGTTTGATCGCACACAAGACATTTCATTTCGATGATCATATTGGCGCAATTGTTTATAATAGAACGAATGATTCACTGCATGGCATGAGCTGGGGTTCGCGACGTTTCTATGTCTGGACCAAAGAACAATGGACTGAAGCAGCACGTTCTAATCACATCCCGAAATACGAAATCAAATTGAATGGAAATCATTACATCGGATATCAGGATTGTCACTATGCCGGCGATAACTATGCGCTTTGCAGTGGACTGAGGAATTATGTGATTCCCGGTGCCGGAAAAATTTCATTTGGTGGTATAGATTTGCTAGATCTTGAGCAGCATGTCGCTGTCCATCAAATTCCCGTCTATTTATGGGTAAAACCTCATCTGGTGATGAGCAATAATCCGTTTTTCGTTGAACTGATCAACGAACATCTGCGCTTTTATTTTATTCCTGAAGACGATGATTCGACATTATATATATACGAGATAATTAATTTACAAAATCAATTTTAATTATTCTTTGTAATTCAAATGAAAAATAGCATTACACTCCTCTGTTTATCGGTCTTTCTTATTCTTAACTCCTGTCAATCTCCAAAAACTGATAAGGTTTACGAGGTACATAAAATCTCGGAAAATGTGATTAAAGTAGACGGGATTTTAGAAAAACCAGAATGGAAAAAAGCCTCCGTGGAAACAGACTTCCGCTTTCCCTGGCTCGAAACTGCCGCACCATTCACCGAATTTCGAGCATTGTACAACGAGAGCACGTTTTACTTTATCTTTCAGGTAAATGACACGGATATTGTGATCAATGATGATTTCGAAACAGAGCTCGATATTCTCCCGGAAGACAGAGTCGAGATTTTCATGGCACGGGATAGAGATTTAAAAGAATATTATGGATTTGAGATCGATCCGCTGGGCAGAGTTCTGGATTACTCGGCGAGCTATTACCGGCAATACAAAAGAGACTGGACGTGCGCTGAAATG
>WJJN01000129.1 GCA_014729735.1 Candidatus Zhuqueibacterota bacterium | reverse complement strand
CCCGCTAAAAAGCGGGCTTAACATCTTGTTTTTATTTGTGGGCCCAGTAGGACTCGAACCTACGACTAACGGATTATGAGTCCGCTGCTCTACCAACTGAGCTATGGGCCCTGATATTTAGAAAGTTCAATATAAAAATTCTTTGTTTAAAATTCAAGTATTTTTTTGTTCTTCAACGAATTTTTTTGACTTTATTTTTTCTCTCTCCTGTCGTAATTGATTCCATCGAAGTCTTTTTTGACTGACATCCTGTCCCTTATTTTCCAATTCTTTAATTTCTAATTGAATTTTATTTGATTCTTCCTCTATCACCCTTAATTTGACTAATTGGATGGAAGCATTCATTACTTTTTCGATATTTTCGATTTTATGTTCAGACAGTACATAGGAGATTAAATTTACCTTCTCCGGATCAGATATTATATTCAGTATTTTGCGTCCATCTATTTTTTCTTCACTTTCATATAGCTCATAAACCTTATGTATAATATCTCTTATCAGTGCATTCCTAATGTCAATTATTTTTAAGTGTTCATAGATAGTCGGTAATAGATAGCTTTCTTCCAATGCAATCTTTAATATGTGTTCTTCAGCTAAATCATACCGGTTTTTCATCCGATCATTAGTGAAAGACGTACTTTTTACACCTTGCATCTCTTTTCGATCATATCTTTTCACTTTCTTTAGTTGTCCCAGAAGCAGCCGTTCTTCCATGCCGAAATATTCGGCAATCTGTTTAACTATCAGTCCTTTTTTGATGTTATCCGTAACATTAGAAACAGATTCCAGCAGCAATTCTATTACACGTGCGCGATTTGTCATATTAGACAGATCATACTGATTTTCCAGAATTTTTATTTTGAAATTAATGAGTGAGAGCGCACTGTCAATAATCCCGGTGAATTTCTCAGCCCCATGATTCCTGATGTAGCTATCCGGGTCTTCTCCTGCCGGCATCGTAGAAATCTTTACTTCTAATCCGGTGCTGAGAAAAATATCCGCTCCTCTCATCGCCGCGGCTGAGCCGGCAGAATCACTGTCGTATAGCAGGACGATGTTGCTCGTGTATCTTTTTATTAGTTGTGCTTGCTGAATAGTCAGTGCCGTACCGGATGTGGCGACCACATTTTTAATACCATATTTATACAGGCTCAACAAATCAGTGTAGCCCTCCACAAATATCGCCTGATCTTTTTCCCGGATGAAATCCCGGGTTTGATAAAGTCCGAAAAGGATATTGCTTTTTTGATAGATCGGAGTTTCCGGGGTATTGATATATTTCGGCGCTTTTTCATCTTCTATAATAATTCTTCCACCAAATCCAACCACTTTTTTCGTCAAGCTGATTATGGGAACCATTACTCGTCCCCGGAAACGATCATAATACCTGCCATTGTCTTTTTTAATGATTAAACCGGCTTTATGCAGGGCATCCATTGTTACACTCTTTCTCTGTGCATGTTTGATTAAACCGTCCCATTCGTTTAAAGCATACCCCATGCCGAATTTCCGAATGATCTCAGAACCATACCCTCTTTTTTCTAAATATGACTGTGCATTCTTCCCGGCTGTCGACATCAGATTCTTAAAATAATATTCAGCGGCGAATTTATTGGCATAATATATTGCTTCTTTTTCCTGAGAACCTGAATCGCTTCCTCGAACTTGTGGAATGGAGATACCGGCTTTTTCAGCGAGATATCTCACTGCTTCGAGAAACGACATTTTTTCGTATTCCATCAGAAAGCTGATTGCGTTGCCGCCTTTGTGGCAACCAAAGCAGTGATAAATTTGTTTGGTCGGGTCGACACTAAAGGAGGGGGTGTTTTCCTGGTGAAACGGGCAAAGCCCAAAATAGTTCTTGCCTCTTTTTTTAAGAGTTAAATAGCCGGAAATCAAATCGACAATGTCGGTTGCTTCTCGTATTTCGGCAATTTTTTCTTCCGGTATTTTTTGAGCCATGAGCGACGTTTCAATCCATTATAGTTGCAGATCAAAATTAAAATAAACGACAGAGCCGACAATCAAGCCGATGAATATAACGAGCCTGAAATAGTGATTAAAATCGAACCGATATATGCCCTGTTTTGAAAATAGAGCATCAGCGAGCATCGAATATATTGCAACCATAACGCTCCCAAAATATATGATGACGAAGATCAGTAGCAGTTGATTAAAATCCACTATGTTTATCGGTGACAATATTTTCAGCCAGAGAATTCCTAATGATAATGTGATCAATTGAAACATCAGCCTAGCAGACAAATTCATTCTTATGCGCAGCCATCCATTGGCAATTGTTAATGCCTGACAAATTACCGAGGCATATAGAAGCAGAAATGCATTCGTTTCAACCGCTGTGAATCGCATGGGATGGGTAGAAATCATATATAAAATATAGCCGATAATTTCTGCAATCACGATTGTGGGTAAAAGAGTTTTGCGTCGAATCAATAATATCTTAAGCTCAGTCCGTTTTTTTTGTTCATCTTTTAAAGGTCGCTTTATCTTACGAGATTGTCGGTTAATGTATGTTTTATTTTCATCCATTTGATGCAGTTCATTGAAAAACGAAAATACCAGAAAATAAAATAAAGCAAATTTGCTAATGAATAGCGCAAGACTTGAAATTAACAGAAAAAATAAATCCATTGATTAGGTCCCCTTAACAAATTCTAACATCATCCACATGCTTAACCCAATACCGAAACTGACACCAATAACGACATAGTAGTATATATTAAAATTGAAATCGACTCGATCATACTTTCTCACCGTACCATCGAGCAACATAGAAATCAGAGCTAAAATCATCATGACGAAATAAAACACAATAATCAGATACGGAATTTTCCCGGCGTTAATCACTGCAACTTTTACGTCGATGCCTCGTTGCAGCATTAAATAAATAAGCACACTCGAAATGATGAAACTATAAAACAAAAAAATCAGACGATTCGATAATTCCATTCTTTTTTTATAAAATCCGTTCAGGATCGTTAGCAGGGTGCATAAAAAAGAAGCCAGTAACAGAATTAAGCTATTATATCTTAAAATGCTTCTAATAATATGTTCGGTTGTAATAAAGTAATACAAAAAATATAATCCAATAAATTGTCCTATCAAAACGGTCCAAATTAGTGAACTGCCCTGGGTGTTCAAACCGTCAGTCTTTGGATTATTTTTCTGGTAGTCTGTATTTACTTTGATTTTTCGTGCATCCCGCTTGATATAGGCTTGACCACTATTTTCTCCGTTTTCATTTTTTTCGAATGTTGCGATGATGATAATATACAGAGCGATCATGCTTGCGCCGATCGAAAGAATAGTATAACACAGGAAAATGGATTGCAATAGGGCATCTCCCAAATTATAAAAAATATTTACATATGCTAACAATTCAGACCAACAACTTAAATAACGAAATATTGCTAAAAAATCAAGTAAAATTTTTTAAAAACAGGAAATATTTCCAATTTAAATTCAATGCTATTCAATTCCCCGAAATCTCATTTAAATAATCCCAGAAGCCTTGCATGTCATGGGGTAGTTTTGAATCAAATTTAAGTCTTTCGCTGGTAGCGGGATGCGTGAAACCGAGTGTTTTTGCATGAAGCGCCTGCCTTGGCATTCGTCGTAGTAATTCAATCGCTAACTTTTGATCGTTTTGATTCAGCGAAATCAATTGTTTATGCCTTCCTCCGTAATTATCGTCACCGAATATGGGATGCCCGATGGATTTTAAATGCACTCTGATTTGATGCGTTCTTCCGGTTCCCAGTTTAAGTGACAGCAAACTCGTCACCCGAAATTCCTGCAAAACCGTGTATGTAGTTACTGCCAGCTTGCCGGAGCTTGTCACCGTCATTTTGGTTCTATCCCGCTTGCTACGAGAAAGTTGACTTTCCAGACGGTCGGATTTCTTTTTCAGGTGTCCCCATACGAAGGCATAATACTCACGCTCTGTTGTGCGTTCGGAAAATTGTTTTGATAAATGGGTATGACAATAATCGTTTTTCGCAACGACCAGCAAACCGGAGGTATCCTTGTCCAACCGGTGTACAATCCCCGGACGTTCAACGCCGCCAATCCCGGAAAGATCGCGACAATGATGTAAAAGTGCATTAACCAGCGTTCCGCTTTTATTACCGTAAGCCGGATGGACAACCATACCGGCTTCTTTATTGATCACCAATAAGTGTTGGTCTTCGTATACGATGTCAAGCGGTATATTTTCAGGTAACACTTCGGATTTTCGGGGCTTTGGTAATGAAATATCAATGCTATCTCCTGGATTTACCTGTTGGCTGGATTTAACTTGTTGGCTGTTTACCAAAACATCCCCATCATCAATTAGTTTCTGTATACGGGAACGGGAAAGTTTCTCTATCTTCAAATTCAGGTATTTGTCGATTCGGAGGCGTCTCTGGTGATCTGAAACTTTCAGATGAATGTGTGTGTCAATATCTGACTTCAAAATTTTGTTCCTGTTGTTCATCATCTTCTTTCTTCTCAAAAAAGACAATAATAATCAGGATGATCATACCGAAAGTCACAGCAACATCTGCAAAATTAAAAATAGGCCAGGGTCCGATTTCAATAAAATCGACAACTTTACCATCATATACGATTCGATCTATCAGATTGCCGACAGCACCGCCCAAAATTGAGGCAAGCGCAATTCGTGTCCAATAATGATCATCTTTTAATCTAAGGAGAAAAATGAAAATTAACAGGCTGGCGATTGAGGTAAAAATAATGAAAAAGGTTCTTCCGCCCCCGATTTGAATTCCAAAAGCCATTCCGGGATTCTGGATAAAACGAAAACCAACGTATTTACCTATAATTGAAACAAATTCATTTAATTGTAAATTCGTTTTTATGAAATACTTTGATAATTGATCTACTATAATAATCAAAAATGTAGCGCTTAAAGCTGTAAGATTTTTAACTATCACGATGTTCTCTTCTAATAATTTCCGGTTTCCTCCCTGGATTTGCAATCAAGACACAGTTTCGCATGAGGAATGGCTTCTAACCGTTTTTCATGAATTTGCTGTCCGCAACTTTCGCAAATCCCGTACTCGCCGGTTTCTAGTTTTTCCAGCGCCTGTATTATTTCTCTAAATAAGCTTTTCCCAACCGAAGCCCTCCAGAATGCGGTTTCGCGATCCATTGTATCGCTACCCATGTCCGCTAAATGAAATGAATAAGAAGAGTGATCGCCTGTGGCATCTTTAACATTTGCAGTTAAAGTTTCATTGTTTTCCTCGATTTGTTCTGCGATCTCTTCTTTTAACTTCAATAAAAGTTCTCGGTATAACTCTTTATCATTCATCTTACACAGCCATGTTAAAGTTGTGAAATGACCTTCCTCATCAGCTTTGTCAGCTTGGGTTCAGCTTCCTTTGCTGTCTTTATTATCTCGGCAATGTTGACTGGCTTTAATTCTTCTGGCACGCAGGCATCCGTGATTACCGATATTCCCAGTACCTTGATTCCGCTGTGAACTGCAACGATATCTTCCGGTATTGTGGACATACCCACGGTATCCGCACCAATAATTCTCAAAAACTTGTATTCAGCAGCCGTTTCCAGGCTAGGTCCCGACATTGCTGCGTATACCCCGCGTTTCAATTCGATATTTTCTTCAGCAGCAGTCTTCTCCGCGAGTGTGATCAACTCCCTGCTGTATGGCTCGGACATATCGGGAAAACGAGGTCCTAACGAATCATCATTCTCTCCGATCAACGGATTATCGCCAAGCAGATTGATATGATCAGTGATAAGCATCAGAGAGCCCGGCTTCAATTTCGGATTTATACCGCCGCAAGCGTTGGAGATCAGCATCGTGTCGACACCAAACTGTTTCATTACACGCACCGGGAAAGTGATCTGCTTCATGCTATAGCCTTCGTAATAATGAAACCGTCCCTGCATTGCCATAATCGGCTTATTTTCGATGTGTCCAAAAAATAATTTTCCGGCATGAAATTCAACGGTGGATACCGGAAAATTAGGAATCTCATTATACGGAATGCTCGCTTCAACATCGATATCGTCTACAAGCGCGCCGAGCCCGGTTCCCAATATAATGCCTATTTCAGGTTTTATTTTTGTTCTGGTTTTCAAAAATTCGACTGTTTCGTCAATTTGTTGACGTAATTCGGATTTCTCGTTCAAGGTTTCAATTCTCCCTTTCGTTTCCTGCTTTCTCTCTTTTTTTTATTCGCTCCATCAGTCGTTTCATTTCAGCCTGCTGCTTTGCCCGTTGTTTTTTTTCCTTTTCCAACTCTGTCGTGATTTGTTTACGTTTATTTTTTTTCTGATCCATTTCTTTTTTCGCCAGTTCATACCGTCTTTCACGGATTTGCATAATCGCTGCCTCGCGATCTCGTTTACGTCCGGTATTCAAAAAAATCGCAGTCCCTATCAATGTTCCCGTACCGGTAATTGCCCATAATGCTTCATCTCTGTTTTCTGATTCCGACATTCCTCTGTGCACCAATGAGCCCGCAAAGAAACTCGCGCCAAAGCTTAATCCGGCACCACCGACCGTATAGAGCCAGGTATTCTTCGTCCCCTTTTTGTCGTTTATTTCCCATTCGGAGATAACATTTTTTTGATAATCGAAAACCGGCGGCGACGCTTTTATTTGATTGATTTGCTGCCGTTCGATTTTTTTGTGGTTATTCCTATCTCGCGCCATATTCAAAACGATGAATTCAGGTTTTTTAAGTTTTACGATACCTTCATATGAAGCACCGGAATTCATTTCAATGCTGACAAGAGAATTATTTTTAACCAAATCGTAATTCACGATAGAACGTTTTGAGCAACCGGAATACGCGATCGTCAAAACAATCACGCTGAGCAAAAAGACTTTTTTAAACATTGTTATCTCCCCATTGTTGTTAGTCTCATAGTTGAATATCCCTTCGGGAAAAATTTACGAGCTATCTTCCGGTCATAGGATAAATTGATCGGAAAATTTGATATTTTTCTTATCTCCTGATGATTTATTTACCGAACGATCATTTTTTTTTTCATGCATATTCTGTCTCTCTCGAAGAAGAGCTTCCCGATTGTTCTTCGCGGATCCCTCCCGCGGGGGCTTTTCATTAAGTGCTCTTTCGATATTTGGCAGCTTCTTGTTTTTATCCACTTGTCCCAATCCAAGATCATCCAATTCCAATACACCGATGAGCTCGAGTTGAGATTCCAGTAAATGCCGCAAGCGACGCGCAAATGAATCTTTCTGCGATTTGATGATCATCAATTCATTCTTCATTTCGATCAGCTTGATTTTCGTCTCTTCAAGCATTTTTTCCGCTTTCACTTCCGCTTCTTTGATGATTAGATTCGCTTCTTTCTTGGAATTCTCCCGTGATTGATTGATCGTTTGCTGGGCACTCATCAGTGAATCTTTAAAGGTTTTTTCGACCTGCTGGTAATCATGAAGCTGGGTTTTTAATTTCAGCACTTCGTCTGCCAGATTGTTTTTTTCTTTAATGAGCTGCTCGAATTCCTCAGCAACCATTTCCAGGAAAGTTTCCACTTCGACCGAGTCGAAGCCTCTCATGGCTTTTTTGAATTCCTGCTTTTTTATATCTAACGGCGTTATCTTCAAAGTGCATTCTCCTCATTTTGTTATTTTAGCGCCAAAGCTAAATCATTGAGTGTTGATACGACAAATCCTTCCAATATATAAAGGACGAAAATTAATATCATAGGGGAAATATCGAGACCACCGAACGTTGGCACTAATTGCCTTATTTTTGCAAGCGGCGGTTCCGTGATTTCCACAATGAATCGTACCACAGAATTATATGGATCGTATTGAATCCAGGAAATTATAACTCTGGCAATGATGGCAAATATATAGAGTGTAACGGCTATATCGATAATTTTCGCAATAGTTATTAACAGATTTGCAATTATAAACATATAATTTCCTGATATTTTTAGAGTTGAGTTACTGATCAAAAAATGTTTATTTCTAAAAAATCACTATAACGTATTAAAATTAATGTTTGTTACTTTTTTTTAAACAGGTAAATATAAGCTATTACAAAGAAAAAATCAATAAAAAAATTTTTAAAATTAATTAACAACGATTCGTTTATTCATAAATAAAATCTTGATTTTAAACGGATAATTTTGTATCTTACGACTTCAAAATTCACATGACATTTTAAATTTTAAGGAGTAATTTATGCCTTCCATTTCAGAATTTCGCCGCGGCATGGCGATTATGTTTAAAGATGACATTTATTTGATCACAGAATTCCAGCATGTTAAACCCGGAAAAGGTCAGGCGTTTATTAAAACCAAATTAAAAAATGTAAAATCCGGTCGTGTTATCGATAATACATTTAAGCTATCTGATAAATTAGAAGCCGTTCGACTCGATGGAAAATCCATGCAATATCTGTATAAAGACAGCGATTTATTTGTCTTCATGGACACAGACACTTACGAACAGGTGAATATTCACAGCGACCTGATCGGTGATCAGGATGCATTTTTGAAAGATGGAATGACAGTAAAAGTTCAGTTCCATCAAAGCGAGCCGATTACCGTTGAGCTACCCACCACCGTTGAGTTGGCAGTTACCGAAGCAGAGCCATCGGTTCGCGGAGACACTGCCGGCAATCTTACGAAATGGGTCACTCTGGAAACCGGCACGAAAATTCAGGTCCCCCCTTTCATCAAAGAAGGAGAGATCATCAAAATCGACACTCGCACTGGTGAATATGTGTCTCGTGCATAACATCCCGAATTATGATCGAAATCAATGCTTCGCCAAGCCGATATTCAATCAACAATGGCGAAGCTTTTTTATTTGAAGTATTTAAGCGGTTCGATAGAATATCCCTGTTCGACCAGCATCTGACCGACCTCAAACTCTACCGGAACCTCCAGTCCGATCTCTTTCAAATGTTCCACATTTTGAAACACGATATCCGGGGCGTCGTCGTAAACGATTTGCCCCTTTTCCAGCACAATCAATCGATCCGCATCGAGCGCTTCTTCCGCAAATTGCGTGATCACAATAATTGTGATTTGATCTGCGACTTTCTTGCGCCGGTTATCTTCTTTGATCTCCTTCAAAAGAGTCAACAGCTCACGTCGACTTTTCGGATCGAGCATCGCCGTGGGCTCGTCCAGTACCAGATATTTTGGATTCATTGCCATCACTGCAGCTAATGCCAAACGCTGTTTTTCACCGCCTGAAAGTAAATGCGGCGGATGTTTCCGGTATTTTTCCAGATCGAAGCGAGCCAGTGTTCCGTCCACAACCTGACGCATCATATCTGTAGGAACTCCCAAGTTTTCCAATCCAAACGCAACCTCACGCTCGACTGTGGTGGAAACGATCTGATTTTCCGGATTTTGAAAAACCATCCCTATCTTTTTGCGGATCGCATTAATATCCTCATACTCTTCCGGCGCAATTCCATCAATAGTGATTTCGCCTTCGTCCGGAATTATCAGTGCATTCAGGCAGCGTGCCAGTGTTGTCTTGCCGGAGCTGTTGCGTCCCATAACTGCCACATATTCGCCGTCGCGAATTTCCAGGTCGATCTGTTCCACTGCGTTATCGATCTCACCGCCCCGGTTGTCACCGTACCCGAATGTCACTCGTTTTAAACTGATCATTCCTCACCCATTATCTGAACCACAACTTCCCGCTGTCTCGACCGGTTGTCGAAATCGATCACCGCGACCTGCTGCCAGGTTCCGAGCAATAATCGTCCTTCGGTGAACGGCACGGTCAGCGAGCATCCCACCATCGCCGCACGCACATGGGAAAAACCATTGCCGTCGCCCCAGGTGTCATCATGATGATAGCGCTTATCTTGGGGAGCGATCTTTTCCAGCGCCTCGGGCAAATCTTTCAATAATCCCGGCTCATATTCGATGGTTGTTACGCCTGCAGTGGAACCTGAAATGAATACTGTCAGTGTACCACTACGTAATTTACTGTTTTTTAATGATGCACGGATTTCCGGCGTTATATCGATAATATCCGTGAATCCTTTTGTGGAAATCGGTATATAGTCTGTTATAACCGCCATTTTAATCGAACCTTATTAATTCTCGAAATTCATGATAACGACTTTCGATATCATTCTCCGTCAATTCTTTTAATCTTTCGACGCTGAATTTTTCCACGCAATATGAAGCAAGGGTGCTGCCGTAAATAACTGCTTTTCTCAAATTCATCGGTGTGATGTCATTCATTTTTGCCAAATACCCCATAAATCCGCCGGCAAATGTATCTCCGGCGCCAGTGGGATCGAACAGGTCTTTCAACGGATAAGCCGGTGCCCAGAAATAGACATTCTGGTCGATGAGCAACGCACCATGCTCCCCTTTTTTGATGACCAGACTCTTGGGTCCCATTTTCACGATAGCATCGGCAGCTTTGAACAGATTGCTTTCCTGCGCCAGCAGCCGTGCCTCGGAATCATTGATGATCAAAATATCGATTTTCTTCAGCAGCCTTTTCAGTGAATCCGGCGTTCCCTCGATCCAGAAATTCATAGTGTCCATCGCTACCAGCTTCGGTTTTTGCATTTGCTCCAATACGCTTAGTTGCAAATCCGGCTGGATATTCGCCAGAAAGACATATGGAATCTTTCTGAACTGATCCGGCAACGTGGGATTAAACGTTTCAAAGACATTTAGTTCCGTATAAAGCGTTTCTCTGCGGTTCAAATCCAGAAAATATTTTCCGCCCCAGCGAAATGTCTTGCCGGCTTCCACAGTCAAACCGGAGAAATCCACATCCCGTTCTTTCAAATAATCGATATCCTGCATCGGGAAATCCTGTCCTACAACCGCGACAACATGGACATTTGTGAAATAATTCGCGGCAGAGCTGAAATAGATCGCCGAGCCGCCCAGTGCATTTTCAACTTTTCCAAACGGAGTTTCTATCGAATCAAGCGCTGCAGAACCAACTACTAATACACTCATTCAAAATCCTTTTCATATTTTATTTCTAGTTCTATTTTAAAAAGTGTCATTCTGAGGATCCCGCTTTGCGGATGACGAAGAATCTCATACCACAAAGCGTATGTCTTTACAAGGTTCCGTGGTATTAGATTCTTCATGCACCGAAGAGACGGTGCATTCAGAATGACAACATCGCTGTTTTCATTCAAATGCTAAATATATCACATCCTCTCCGGTGCCGTAATTCCCAAAATCCCGAACCCGTTCGCCAGGACAATCTGCGTTGCTTTCACCAGCGCCAGCCGTGCTTTTGAAAGCTCGACATCATCCGAGACCACTTTATGATAATGATAAAATCGATGAAAAACAGATGCCACATCATGTAAATAATTCGGCAGAATGTGAATATCCAGCGATGTCGCTGCTTTGGAGATCGTGTCCGGAAGTTGCAGCAGAGCAGCGATCAAATTCTTTTCTTCCGGTTCCTTTAACAAGTCGAGCCGTGCATCTTCATCCGGATCAACGCCCTTTTCGTGTGCAAAATTCAGGATGCTGCAAATTCTGGCATGCGCATATTGCAGATAATAGACCGGGTTTTCATCGGATTGCTTTTTCGCCAGATCGATATCGAAATCGAGATGGCTGGTAATCTTCCGGTTTACAAAGAAGAAGCGAGCGGCATCCACGCCGACCTCCTCGATCACTTCCTGCATTTCGATGATTTTCCCCGCGCGTTTGGACATCTTGATTACTTCACCGCTGCGCAGCAAATTCACCTGCTGAATGATCTCCACCTGAAAGCTGTCCCCGGGATAGCCCATTGCCTGGATCGCGGCGCTCATTCTCGCAATATATCCGTGATGGTCGGGTCCCCACAAATCGTACAATTTCTCGAAGCCGCGGTCGTACTTGGTTTTATGATACGCGATATCGATGAGAAAATAAGTCGGATTGCCGTCCTGCGTCACCAGTACGCGATCTTTATCATCGCCGAACTCCGTAGATTTGAACCATACAGCGCCCTCTTCTTCGAAGATGTATCCCTTTTCCTTTAAATCTTGCAGCACCTGCTCCTGTGCATTCTGTTTTCGCAGCTCGCTTTCGTGATACCAATTGTCGAAATTCACGCCGTACAGATCCATCATTTCCCGTTGGGATTCCAGCATCTTTGTGAGCGCAATCTGTCCCATCTGCTCCTGTCGATCCCCAATCGGCAGCCGCACATATTTATCTCCGTCCTGCTCGATGATCTCTCTTGCAATATCTTTCACATATTCGCCGTGATACCCTTCTTCCGGAAGATCTTCTTTTTTATCAAGCAGTTCCATATAACGCGCGCTGACGGATTCCCCAAGCAGCCGGATTTGTCTACCGGCATCGTTCACATAAAATTCACGATATCCCTTGAATCCCACGGCATTGAACAAATTGACCATCACGTCGCCAACAGCAGCCGCCCGGGCGCTCACCACATTCAGCGGACCTGTGGGATTGGCGCTCACAAACTCCACCTGAATTTTCCGTCCCGCTCCCCAATCGGAATTCCCGAATTCAATTCCGGCATCGAGAATATCTTTTACCGAGGACTGATAATAGCCCATTCCCAGAAAAAAATTTATGAAACCGGGACCTGCGATTTCTACTTTTTCGATAATATTCGGATCATAAGATAATGCTTCGACAATTTCTTCTGCGATTTTGCGTGGTGCCTTTTTCGCGAACGCCGGCAATAGCATTGCAACGTTGCTTGAAAAATCACCATGCGCCTCCAATTTTGGGCGCTCCAGATAGATATCGATATTTGCTTCACCGTAATTTAAATGCGTGAGAGCATCATTCAGAATTTTCGTCAGATAATTTTCAATTTTCATTTTTCAGATCCACAACCTTTGCATCACCCCACAGTTTTTCCAGGGCATAGAACTGTCTAACTTCCGGTTTAAATATATGAACCACGATGTCTACTAAATCAAGCACAATCCATTCAAAAGATTTGTCATCCGTATGATATATCTTGATTTTCTCTTTACGTAACTCTTCATGAATATGATCGTTAATTGCTTTTGTCTGAACTTCCGAATCTCCGGAACAGATCACAAAATAATCGGTCATCGTGGTCAATTTCCGAAGGTCCATAATCGTAACATCATCTGCCTTTTTCTCTAATGTAAGCCTGGCGATATATTGCGCTAACGCTCCAGTTTCCAATATGTTAATTTCCTCCACTATTTATTAACAAATGTGCCGCGTTCAGGACGTCGACAGCCTGAATATCTAACATGCATTTGAAATGCTTTTTCGGACATTTTTTTCTGCCAACATGCGTGCATGGGCGGCATTTCAACGCGTTGTTTTGAATGATCAGCGCTTCTTTATTACAGGGGAAGAATCCTAAATGTTCCGTGGTCGAGCCGAAAATTGCCACCACCTTCTTTTTCAGGGCAGAAGCCAGATGCATTAATCCGCTGTCGTTGGTGATCACAAGTTTGCAGTAATCCATCATCGCCGTTGTTTCCATGAGTGAATATTTGCCCGCTACATCGAATACCCGCGGGTGATCGTTCCAAATGATATTCTGTGTGATCTGCCTATCCTTGACATTGCCGAAAAGCAGAACGCGTGCCTCCGGGTGCGTTGCCAGCAGATCTTCAATCACCGCTCTGAATCCCTCCGCATGCCAGCGTTTTGTTTCAAAACCTGCCCCTGGCGCAATGCCGATCACTAAATTTTTTTCCGGTTCGAGATCTGCATTCCATTGCTGTCGTAGTTTATCTCGAATGGATTCAGAGATGTAAATATCCAATCCCAGATCATCATATTCAATACCCAGCTTTTCGCCGCTATTGATATACCGCTGATAAACCGGGATCATTTTTTTGTACAAATTAATTTTAAAATGAACCATTAGCCAACGCGGCACGATGAACTTTTTGAATTTAAAAATGTCGCCCGCTCCGACAGCGGTTCGTAAATAAATACTTCTGAAATTTTTATGAATATCAAAAATAATATCATAATTCTGCTGGCGGATGCGCTCTTTTATTTTCTTTAATCCCTTTTCTCTTTCCTTTTTATGATAGCTGTATACAATGTCCAGCGCCGGGTGATGAGAAATTAACTCCCGGAACTTCTCTTTAATCACAAAATCGATTTTGCTATTGGGAAATCGTTTTTTCAATATCCGGATCAGCGGAGTAGTCAGCAGTATGTCACCTATTGAGCTTAACCTGATTATTAGTATTTTTTCCGGCTCTCGCATCACGTCAAATCTGTTCATAAAAAATGGAATGTTCCGGGGGTACTTTCCCCGGAAATTCCAATTACCATTTTTTGAGATAATTCTATCTTAAATTTTGAGTTTTAAACCACTCGACGGTTTTTGTCAAACCTTGTTCAAAGCTTACTGTCGGCTCCCACCCTAATAGTTTTTTGGCTTTCGAGATATCCGGCTGTCGAACTTTCGGATCGTCAACCGGCAACGGCTTGTAAGTAATCTTACTCTGGCTGTCCGTAACTTTGATAACGGTCTCCGCCATCTCCTTGATCGTCATCTCAGTCGGGTTGCCGATATTCACCGGATCGTTAATGTCCGACACCAGTAATCGATAGATCCCTTCAACAAGATCGGAAACGTAACAAAAGCTTCGTGTCTGCGAACCGTCTCCGAAAACGGTGATCGCTTCGTTGTTCAGTGCCTGCGGCACAAAAGTAGGGATTGCCCGACCGTCATTGGGGCGCATCCGTGGTCCATAGGTATTGAAAATCCGCACGATTTTCGCATCCACGCCGTGAAAGCGATGATATGCCATGGTCAATGCTTCAGCGAAACGCTTTGCTTCATCATATACACCACGTGGTCCTACCGGATTGACATGCCCCCAGTAGTCCTCACTCTGCGGGTGTTTCAACGGATCTCCGTAAATCTCCGACGTCGAAGCGATCAGAAACGTCGCCTTTTTGGACAATGCCAGTCCCAGCGCCTTATGCGTTCCCAGTGCCCCTACTTTCAGCGTCTGGATCGGCAATTGAAGATAATCTAACGGACTTGCTGGCGATGCGAAATGTAACACATAATCGATTTCACCTGCAATGTAAATATATTCCGTCACATCATGCTTAATAAATTTGAAATTTTCATTCTGCAAATGCTCGATATTCGCAATCGTTCCGGTTAACAGGTTATCCATCGCAATGACCTGATGTCCTTTCTTCAGAAGATATTCGCACAAATGCGATCCCAAAAATCCGGCGCCACCTGTCACTAAAGTTCTCGGCATTATGATACTCCTTTGCTGCTTATTCAAGTTGTTAGTTGGATTATTTTACTCGACTTTTTGAAACCTGTCTTCCAGCCCCTCCGATACAATATGCTTTATTCCATTTTCCTCCGGAAACAAAATAACACCTTCCACTTTATCCAACTGATTGATCATTTTCATGCCTTTTTCAGGTCCAAGTACAAATACTGCTGTTGCCAATGCGTCGGCAGTCGTTGCATCTTCTGCCTGAATGGTAACGCTTATGCTTTTCATTGCAGGATATCCCGTATTCGGATCGAGGATATGATGGTAACGCACTGAATCGATCATCATATACCGTTCATAATCGCCCGAAGTTGCCACACTTCCGTTATCCATCTGAAAATAGCCATATAATTCTTCCCGCTGTCGCGGATGACGGATCCAAACTTTTCGCCTGCCTTCGGTCAGTTCGCTGCAGATCGCTTTAATATCACCACCTGCATTTATCAGCGCATCACGAACACCGTTTTCAACCAAAACGTTCATTGCTTCATCAACTGCAAATCCCTTGGCAATACCTCCTAAATCGATTTTTATAGAACGATCAGCAAATTTAAGCCTGTTTTCATCAATAACGATACCCTTATAATTCACGACTTGCAAAGCTTGCTGAATATCTGCTTTCGAAGGCAATTCCGGTTCTTCGGCATCGAAGTGCCAGACATCGATAAGCGGCGAAACAGTAATATCAAAAGCTCCGTCGGAGAGCTCGGCAACTTCGATACTTTTTTTTATCAAATACATTAAATCCGGATCGACTTCGGCAAATCCTTCTCTTGCTTGTATGTTCAGCAGGGACACTTTGCTGGAATCGTTATAATTGTTTGCAAGTGTATCAACGCGAGTCATTGCAGCAAAAGCTTTTTCGATAATATGCTGTGCCTGTTCATTGGTGAAATAGTTATTATATATCGTGATGGTCACAAAAGTGTCCATCATGATGCGGGTCTCTTCAATCGGTTGAATTTGCGGCTGATTATTGCAGTTAAAGTATATAACAAAGAACAACAAAAAGGTACAGCTATTATAAAAACGCTTCATCTACTTTTCTCTTGAAGTAATAAAATATGTTAATTCGATCAATGATCGTTTATAATCCGTATTCTGATACATATCAAGACATGCCAATGCTTTGTTTGTGTAATACTCGGCTTTTTTTGTAGCATATTCCAGACCACCGGATTCAATGGCAAAATTCCGCACGTATTCGACATCATCATGCGTGATCCCATTCTGCAAAATATCACTTATTTTCCGGTGTTTGCTATTATCCGAGTTTTTTAAGCCATAAATTAACGGAAGCGTTATTGTGTTTTCAATCAAATCTTTAGATGTCGGTTTTCCCAGTATCAATGCGTTCCCGGTAAAATCGAGGAGATCGTCTTTTATTTGAAACGCGATTCCCAGATATTCACCGAATTTTTTCAGATTTTTTACATGTGCTGCAGCCGGATCGACGGAAGTCAGTGCTCCAAGATGACAGGTGGCATCGAGCAATGAAGCGGTTTTATCGGAAATCAATTTGAAATAAACTTCCTCATCCATTTCATAATTTTGCCCCTGTTCAAGTTGCAACAATTCACCCTGACTCATTCGTTTTGCAACTTTAGACAGTACATTGATCATTTCCAGATTCTTCAAACCGGTTAATCCCCATAACACAGAAGCAAAAATGTAATCACCGATCAGAATCGATATTTTATTCGTCCAAATTGAATTTACGGATGGACCGCCCCGGCGCATCTCGGATTTATCCACAACGTCGTCATGTATTAGTGTTGCCGTATGGAGTAATTCGACAATTGTTGCGGCTTTTATAGAGTATTCCGTAATTCCACCCTGCAATCCGCTGCACAACAGCAGCAAAATGGGGCGAAGTCTTTTTCCTTTGAAATTTGAAATATGTTTAATTACATCTTCTATTAATGAAACATCCGAATGTAATAAATTGAGAAACTCGTTTTCTACCTTTTCCAAATCATCCAATACGGGTTTTCGAATTTCTTCCAGCGTCACCTATCACTCCGTAAATAGTGATCTACCGTTTAAAAATTAATTACTAAAGATACTAATAAAAATAGTCATTGTCAAATAAAAATTTTACTGGACTTAAAAAATAAAATAGCATAAGATATAAGTATATTTCACCATCCAACAAAAAGAAAAAACTACTTGAATCTATAGCAAATTATATTTAACTTTGATAATGTTGCTATTAATAATTCGAGGGATAGTATGAAATATTTGTATGATTTAATTTCTTTCGTTCTTATTCTGATCTTTATAACAGGCACCGAGGGCTTCGCTAAAAGCGGAAATGTCCGCACGGATTTTCCGGCTCCTGAACACTTCCCCACCGGTTTGACTTATGATGGCTCGTCACTGTGGTCTGTCGACCGAAAAACCGATATGCTATACCGCATCGATCCTAAATCAGGCGAGGTGTTAAGCTCGCTGCCGGCACCCGGGTATAGTCCAACAGGGCTGGCGTACGACGGTTCGTATCTCTGGTGTATCGATGACAAAGAAAAGCTGCTGTACCGCATCGATCCGGAAACCGGTGTTGCAGTGCGTATTATCGAGGCATATACCAGCTCGCCGCGGGACATCTGCTGGGACGGCAAATTATTATGGGTCGTTGACAACCGGCTCGATCTTGTTCTGAGCATCGATCCTGAAGACGGTATGATGATCACAAAATTTGATTCGCCGGCGAAAGATCCCGATGGAATTACATTTGATGGCAAATATCTCTGGATTACTGACAGAGGCAGGGATATGATCTACCGCGTGGTTCCTGAAAACGGGATGGTCGTCGCAGCTCTCCATGCGCCGCATAATTACGCCCGCGGACTTGCCTGGGATGGAAAATCGCTTTGGAATATCGATTACGAATCCGATCGCGTTTACCAGATCACTTTGGATGATGACCAGTTCATTGATCAGCGTGACACAACGGATCAACGGCTCTATAATTTCTTCGATTTCCGGAATTATGGTCCGGGCAAAGTGACGAAGCTGAATGTGTACATTGCAATTCCCGAAGATCGACCGAACCAGAAACTATTACGCGCGATCTCCTTCGATCCTCAACCGACGGAAATCATTGCGGATAAATGGGGACAAAAAGTCGCTCATTATGAAATCGAAAATCTGGAACAGGGAAAGTTCTTCCGAGCGGTGATGACAGTGGATGCATCTGTAATGGCAGCGGAATACTACATCGATCCTGACAGATGCGGCACGCTGGATGATATTCCGCGGGACATCAAAAATGAATATCTGGTGGATGGTAAAAAGCTAATGATTTACGATCCGTTCATCGAAGAGCTCGCGCAAAAAATCGTCGGGGATGAGAAAAATCCGTACTGGATTGCTCGCAAGATTTTCAATTATCTGATCGATCATCTGTCCTATAATTTAAAACCGGTCGGCGGATGGAACACTGCACCGACAGTTTTAAAACGTGGAACCGCGTCCTGCTCCGAATATTCGTTTTCTTTTATCGCACTCAGCCGGGCAGTCGGATTGCCGGCGCGCTATGTCGGCGCAGTCTCAAGGAGGGGCGACGACGCAAGCCTGGACGAAGTGTTCCATCGCTGGTGCGAGGTCTATTTGCCCAATTACGGCTGGGTTCCCTTCGATGCGAATAAAGGCGACAGCAAGCTGCCCGCAGATCAGGCGTCAGGTATTGGTAATATTTCCAGACGCTATATCATCACAACGACCAGCGGCGGGAACTCGGAATACATGGACTGGACCTACAACTTCAATCACAAATGGCAATCCACAGGAAAGTGCCGGATTTATACGGAGCATTACGGAGAATGGTCTCCGCTGGAAAACGATCAATAGTGGAAAATTTTCTGTAACCGGAGATCGGCATCGGAGAGCATCGCTTTGATTTTTTGCATACAGTCATCAAGATCGCGTATTCTATCCATTTCGATATAGTTGACTGAATCCCGGTTGCGCGACAACCAGCGCCAGATGATTTCGATCTGCTCCGCCGGGATCGAGCCCCCGACTGTTTTATTTGAAAAGAACATCGAGCGAATGTGCCCGGGAATGTCATGTTGGTTAAATTTATCCGGCTGGACGGTCAGTGAAAACGCACTCTTTGTTCCATTGAGCAGGTACATGGAAATTTCGTCATTCAATTCGGAAGGCAGAAACAGAATAAGCCTCTGATTCCTGAATTCACTCACATCCTGTTGATGAACCCGCAATTGAGTATTGACCTGTGGATTGTAGCGGCGAATATATTCGAATTCAGTCAACAGTGCTTCCAGTTCATTTGCCGTTCTTTTGATTTCGATGTCATGAAGCCGGTCATGAATCAAGCTTATTTTCTGTTCGATTTTTGTGCGCTCGATAAAATAGCTCGTCAACCGTGATTTCAAATTACGCGCCTTGCCGACGTAAAATATTTCTCCGGCGTTGTCTTTCATAAGATAGACGCCGGGGACTTGCGGCAGGTTTTTGACAAATTCCTGGTCGAAATTGAAATTGTCAAAATGAACCAGCTTCTCCCCTATCTCTAAAAACTCATTCAATTGATCCAGCGTCGTGACACCGTTTTCGGTGAGCCTTTCGAGCAACAGCAAAAAGACATCCATCGATACGGCGATTCTGTCTTTAAAACTCAATGGTTCGACCATTTCGATGTCTAAATGTGAGGCGATGTCTTCTATAGACCGGATTTTCATCTCCGGGTATAACTTTTTAGCAATCCTGGATAAGGAAATTGCATCGCATTTCAAGTCATTACCGGTAAATTGACGAATTAAATAGTCAAGCGCAGATTTAATGCGATACGGTTTCGGATGCACGAGCACAGTCTTATTCAATGTTTGATAAATAGTTTCTGCATGCTGTGAAAAAGATTTTAGCTCTTGCGCTTCATCGATCAGATCGTGGCGGTATTTTTCAGCCAGACAGCGTGTTTCCGGCGTGATATCCATGATGTAAATATCGGGCTGTGATCGGTCGGAATCTTGCTTTTCTGAGATCGCCAAAAACAACGGCAGTTCCCTTCTTCTACCCGTACGAAGCGTTTCAAACTCCACAAACACGAATTTCAGATTGTGCAATGATTTGGAGTCATAATTTCTCAATCTCCAATCGCCGTTTTCATCCTGCAAAAACCGTTGATCATCTCCCAAAACTGCACGAACAATGTGCTCTGCCTGTGCCACATCCGCAGCATTCATTTTGAAAAATTGCTGAAGAATTTCTGCTGTCGGGACAGGCTTTCCGGCAGTCGATAAATATTGGTGGATTTTTTCTTTCATATTAGAAAATCACTAGAAAATTCAATTGCATCCAAAAAGACTGCTGCAATGCAGCGACTCAGTCGCCGCACTTCATAAATAAACCGAATTCTTACTTAAAAATCAAGCATGAATTGAAATTTTTATCTTTGATCTAACCATATTTTTTAATATATTTACAAGTGAAATCAAATTCTGGAGATATTGATGAGTCTGAAAAATCTGTTCAACAAAAACACGTTTAAATTAGCACTCAAAATTATCCTTGTGCTTGTTGGGATATATTT
>WJJN01000128.1 GCA_014729735.1 Candidatus Zhuqueibacterota bacterium | reverse complement strand
TACATATCTCCACTTTGTCTATAATTGTATACATTTTTGATTTAAACTGATATTAATTTATAAAATACCATTGTTAAAAACAACCAATTTTTCTGGTTTTTATCAATTTTTCCTGGATTTTCATACCTGATTTTACCGATATTTCTTCTGATTTGACATACAAAAATTATGAGTTCATGCCATCCGTTTTGCAAATAAATTTAGCCTTCTGCTTGCTATTCTACAATAAAAATTGTAAATTATTATTAAAAGATTGATAAAAAATTAGGAGGAAATCAACGAATGTCGACAAAACCTTCCATACTGTTAACCGGAGCGACCGGTTATATCGGGGGCAGACTTCTTCGGGTTTTACAAAAGCACGGCTATTCTGTCCGTTGCATGTCTCGCCGGATAGACGCGTTGAAGCATAAGCTTGATCAGAACACAACCACGGTTTACGGCGATCCGCTTAAAAAAGAAACACTGACAGATGTTTTTGACGGGATCGATGTCGCTTTTTATTTTATACATTCTCTCGGCTCGAAACAAAGTTTTGTCCGTCTTGACCGCATTGCTGCGGAAAATTTCAGCAATGCAGCCAAAGCCGCCAATGTAAAGCGGATCATTTATCTGGGTGGACTGGCGAATCCGGAGGAAGAGCTTTCCGATCATTTGCGCAGCCGTCTCGAAGTAGCGGACTACCTGCGTCAGTCCGGAATCCAGGTTATCGAATTTCGGGCATCCATCATTATCGGCTCAGGGAGTCTATCGTATGAAATGATTCGTGCTCTTGTGGAAAGGTTACCGGTTATGACTACGCCGAAATGGGTGTCGATGAACGCACAACCCATCGCGATCAGCGATGTTTTAGACTATCTCGTACAATCGATCGAGATAGACAGCAGCGAAAACATGATTTTCGAAATCGGCGGGTCTGAAATCGTCTCGTACCGTGATTTGATGAACGAATATGCCCGGCAACGCGGACTTCGTCGACTGATGATTCCCGTACCTGTTTTAACGCCGCGGCTATCCAGCTACTGGCTGGGATTAGTCACTCCGCTATATGCCCGCATCGGCAAAAAACTGATTGACAGCATCCGGCATTCAACTATTATTCAAGATACTTCTGCGCGGGAATATTTCAATATCAAGCCAAAAAATGTCCGGCAGTCGATTGCGGATGCGCTTTGTTACGAAGATCAGGAATTTGCAGAAACGCGCTGGTCGGACGCTTTGTCATCAGCAGGCATTCCCAGAAAATGGACAGGCGTGCGGGTCGGCAATCGACTGGTCGATTCCCGGACTGCGGAGGTAAATGTACCACCAGAAAAGGCATTTCAGCCAATTGAGAAAATAGGCGGAGATACAGGGTGGTATTATGCGAATTGGTTATGGCAATTGCGCGGCTTCCTGGACTTGTTGGTCGGTGGCGTCGGGATGCGACGCGGTCGGCGAGATCCGAATACGTTGCATGTTGGTGATGCAGTGGATTTCTGGCGCGTCGAAGCCATTGAAAAAAACCGGCGCCTGCGATTGCAGGCTGAAATGAAACTTCCGGCACGCGCCTGGCTCGAATTTGAAATCGAACCAGATGGTAGCAATGGATCCGTTATCCGGCAAACAGCACATTACGATCCGGTTGGGCTTTTTGGATTAGTCTATTGGTATTCCATCTATCCGATCCATGGTGCCATTTTTTCAGGCTTGCTAAAAGGGATTGTCCGAGCTTGCGAGAAGTAATGAGAATTCGAAAGCACATCATAAATTTTTTAATTGAAATCGTTCAAATTTTTATTGACTTTTTGAAATATTTATATTATCTTTCAAGTTATTTTTGTCTTTGCTTAGAAATCCCAAAAAACTGGCTTTTAATTATCCTGGTGGTCTGATGATAATTTTCTTTTCATTGCCGGTAAAAAAATATTTTGCTGTATAAATCCATAAAATCTGCACTGGTGAATTATTTTCTCCTAAATTGCAGATTTTTTTTGATTTTTTCTTCAACCGCACGAATCGGATGATCTTCAAAATTATCTTTTAAAAAAATCCGGATATCTTATGAAAGATCTCCATCTACCCGCAGAAAAATCTACGTCCGAAACAGAAGAATTACGTCACAAATTGAAAGAGCTGGAAAAGCTTTGCAAGCAACAGAGACAAGAGCTTGACATTTTGCGGCAGAAGAAGGAAAGCTTCGCCGAATTTTCGAACCTGTTGCCTGAAATTATATTCGAGACCGATGCTACTGGCAAACTCACGCTTATCAATGGACAGGCAGTTGAATTGACAAGCTATAGCTATGAAGACTTTCAAAAAGGAATTTATGCCATTGATATGCTTGCCGAGCAGGACAAAGAACGCGCTCGCATTCACATGGAAAACATCCTTTCAGGGAATCCACAGCCGCAAGAAGAATTCCTTGCCAGACGCAAAGATAAAAGCACTTTTCCGATATTCGTGCATTCCGTTGCTATTTCAAAAAATGGTAAAATCAGTGGTATGCGCGGTGTTATTTATGATCTATCGGAAGATAAAAAAAGAGAAAAGCAAACAAAGTTTCTGGATGAAGAACGACAGATTATCATAAATAAATCTGGTATTGAAGTTGCGCTGATTGATTATGAGGGAAAAATTCATTTCATAAATGAATATGTGGCACGGACTCATAAAAAATCCGCAGCAAAAATTAATGGCAAAAATCTGTTCGATTTATTTCCCAAAGAAATTGCTGCCGCGCAGTTGGAGAATATCAGAAGAGTAATCGACAGTGGTGAAGAATACATGCACGAGACTCAGACCGTCGTAAATGGTGAGTACCGATGGTATTACGCGAACCTGCAGCCTTTTCGCGATTCTGAAGGCAAAATCACAAAGGTCATGGTAATTGCCCAGAACATCACTGAAAAGAAACAGGCGGAAGAAAAGCTTAATGAACACAAAACCATGGCAAAGCTTTTAATGGATTCGGCAAATGAATTTATTTTTCTTCTTGATAAACATTATCGAATCTTAATGGTAAATCCTGCTGCTGCAAAACGGATGAATAAAAATATAGAAGATTTAATAGGTATCAATATAAAAGATATTCCTCCCCATAAATCCAACGAATTGCTATGTATGAATCGAATACATAGCCTCAATCGAGTATTAAAAAGCAAAAAGCCAATTCATTTTAATGACAGTGTCGATGGTTTCTTTTTTGACATTAGTATCTATCCGATATTTAATCGCGGAAGAATAAATAGATTTGCCATTTATTGCCGTGATATTACCGAACAGAAGAAAGCCGAAAATACGCTGCGTAGAAGCGAAGAGCGGCTGCGTCGGGTTGTCCAGAATATGCCGGTAATGATGGTCGCCTTCGATGATGAACAGAATATTATCGTTTGGAACAGAGAATGTGAATTGATTACAGGATACAATGCCACTGAAATCGTTGGCAATCCGGATGCAATGAAATTTTTCTATCCGGACACAGCAACTCGGGAAAAAATGATGCACGAGTGGCAAATGATTGGAGATAATTACCGCAATTGGGAAACCGTCATTACATGCAAAAATGGCAACAAAAAAGTGATTGCCTGGTCTAATATATCCAGCCAGTACCCAATCCCCGGATGGAACACCTGGGGAATTGGAATTGACACCACAGATCGGAGACGAGCTGAAGAAGAAGGCATCAAGCTGCAACAAAAATCATTTCAAGCTCAAAAAATGGAATTGATCGGACGGCTGACAAGTGGTATCGCGCACGATTTCAACAATCTTTTATCGCCAATAATAAGCTATATCACGCTGACTTTAATGGAACTGCCGCCGGAACATCCAACTCATTCAAAATTGAGTTATGTATTGGAGATGTCGAAACGCGCCAAAGAATTGACTCGAAATTTGGTTGCGTTCGGTCGCAAGCAGGACATGGTATTGAAACCAATTAATCTCAATGACGAAATCATTCAATTCAATAAAATACTGAGGCACCTGATTAATCCCAATATCAATTTGATTATTGATCTCACTCCTAACCTCGGTTTCATCGAAGCCGATTCGCCGCAAGTTCACCAGATATTGATGAATCTGGTCATCAATGCACAAGATGCAATGCCGGGTGGCGGAAAACTCACCATCAAGACTGCCAATGAATCACCGGAAGGTAGAGATCCCTCTAAATACACAGATGCAGCTTCAAATACTTCTATACTGCTGACGGTAAGCGACACAGGACACGGCATGAACGAGTCGACCATCGGAAGAATATTCGAACCCTATTATACGACAAAAGACAAGTTGAAGGGTACCGGATTGGGGCTTACCACTGTACAACAAATAGTAAAACAATATAACGGAGAGATTCGGGTTTTTAGCAAACCGGACGAGGGGACAACCTTTAAGCTGTATTTTCCGGCAACAGAAGCACACAAATAAAAAATCCTCCACCCGATTTTTCCCGGGCAGAGGATTTGTTAAGTCAATAAGGAAAGATGAATAAAACGTCCTAATTCATAGCCAAGTTGCCGGGGGAGTTCAGTTCGTATACTTTAGCAAAAAACTTATCCGCTTCCATATATTCCTTTGGATCGACATATACACTCGCATTTTTGTTCTGCAGAATATATACTGCCATCTGGCAGTGAACTCTCGTGGCGAGATCGGAATCTGTTTCGCTCAATTTCTTCAACTTTCTGACGTGGGCACTAACGTCCGTGTCAGGGTACATTGTTTTTAATTTAACAATTAAAAATGCCGCACTGGAGCGCACGCCACTATTCATGCAATCGAGTGATTTTAAGTACCCGTCTTTTGCCATTTCCAGGTATGTTTCTTCGTTATTGTTCTGAGCAAAGGCAGAGAAAAAACCTACTACCAAAACCAGCACTGTAATTCTTGTAATAGCTTTCATGACACACCTCCATTTATTAAAGTTTGCTTTTTGCGTTAATTTTGTTTTCAATTCACTTATATGGATATTTCGCTTGATAGTTGTCAAATAAGCGTCAATAAATGTAAATAAATGTCACTAAATTTGATTGATTTAATTAAAGATTAAGTCGAATAAATCCCACACACTATCTTCTTTCCGGCGCTCAATCCTTCGATAGCGGTCATAGCGTATAATACCAACCGGAATATCATAAATTCCGCCGTCGAGCCAGGCATCATATATACGCACTGCAATAATATTTTGACTGCCCCGTTTAATGAGATCATCCGGCAGGATATACGCACGATCCCTTGCATACCAATCGCCATATTGTCCCCTGTAATCATTCTCCGGGATCGGTCCTGTGCCGCCGATGCGAACGCCATTAAAAAACACCTGATCCACATCATCGATCTTGCCGAGCATGAGGATTATGCGGTCATGATTGTAATCGTCAGGGATAATAAACTGTTTTCGATACCACGCAAATCCATCGTAATCCGAATAGCCCTGGCTTTCCCAGAAACCTGGAACAATGATTTGATCCCAGTGTGAGTCATCATAATCCTCATTGCCCCACACTTCGCGGTCACCGGTTTTGAATTTCCAATATCCGCCGAGTTCGATATCCGGTGCCAGGTATTTTCGTACCGAATATATACCGAGATCTCCATTAACGATCCCCCCGCCCATTTGATCATCGTAAACCCGAACCGCGATCATATTATCTTCATTAAATTCGACTAGATTCTTCGGGATATAATATTTCCGGTTGACATTATACGCTGTTCGATAATCGGGCGGGAAATTGCCTGTACTGCCGATTTTCACGCCATTGAAAAATACCTCATCCACATCATCGATTTGTCCGAATAGTAAATAAAGAATATTATCCTTGAGTTGCGAAGGTATTCGAATTTGCTTGCGATACCAGGCATAGCCATCATATCCGGGGTAGCCGTCTTCCTCCCATCTTTCAGGCACGTAGATCGATTCCCAATCGGAATCATCGAATTCAGGATTCGCCCATTTCATATCATCGCCGATCTCGAATTTCCAGCGACCTCGCAGGTTTATTTCCTTTCTTAAATCAGAAGCAATTGTAATAGTCGCAGTAAGACTCATGAATATACTCAAAAAAAGTAATCTCCTGTTC
>WJJN01000752.1 GCA_014729735.1 Candidatus Zhuqueibacterota bacterium | reverse complement strand
TGGGGATTTCATATTACGTCATCCAAGCTGAGCAGAGTCCGACTGGGAATCAGTTATGCGAGAATGAGCAGAATCCCGTTAGAATATACATCTCCGGGATTATACACCGGCGATTTTCGCCTCGATCATCCGGTGACAGCATTGCAGAAAAAATTACTCGGATTTGATGTGAGAGGAATCGTGACGCAGAAATTTTATATTAACGGCAGGCTGGATTATAATATTTCGTTAGACAAGGTAAGGCGGGGGCAAATTGGCGGACGCTATTCGATAAACAGGAATTTTGATGTTGGCTTGGATTATATTTACCGCACCCCGGATATCGATATAAATTCTATCTTTTGGGTTTTCGCCGCTAGTGAAAATCAGGAAATCGCATTCCGTACCAATTATAGATGGAATGATTATTTGCTTCATCTCAATCTCTCTTCGGTAATGCTGGATGGTGATAACCTCCAGCGCCTCGGTTTTGGCGTTAACTGGAAAACAGTGCACGTTGGTTATAATCATCGGAACGGATATGGCGGCGATAGCGATGGAATTAGCCTGAATTACAATTATCCATTTCGGGATAAATTTCGGCTACTGTTAAATACAAGTCTGTTTTCATATCAATTCATTTCTGCGGGGAATGATCGCGAAGAGGCAATTGCCGGCTCGGCAGGTGTACAGTATATTCCCAGTAAATTTCTTAACTTACACGCTGAAATGCAATTTTTGCGAAACGTTTGGTACAGCCAGGATTTTCGTTTCTTCTTGCGAGGCAGCTATGCGTTTACTCATCGTTTTAATCAATAAGACTTTTGCAAAGATGACAATCTCTAACAGGAGAGAAAAATGAAACGCACGTTGAGTTTTATAATAATAGTCACTTTCATTTTTTCGAATTATATTCTCACTCGATCCGGAGAAAAGCAGGATCGAAGTGCTGTATTGAAGTTTTCACATCAGCTTCATGTTGAAGAAGCCGGAATGGAGTGTTCCGATTGTCACGGCATGGTCGAAGAAAGCCAAATGGCGACTGACAGGAATTTACCGGAAAAAGATGTCTGTGAAACCTGTCATGATGTAGAATCGGAAGACAACTGCACGCTGTGCCATGTAAACATGGAAAATCTCCAGTCGTTCGAAAACCCGCAAAGAGACTATTACTTCAATCATAAATTACATGTAACCAGTGAAAATATGGATTGTGAAACCTGTCACTCCGGAATTGAAAAGGTTGATATGGGTGATGGAGAAAAAATACCTTCCCGTGAGATCTGCAATACCTGCCACAACGGATTGAAAGCAACAATGGTATGTATGGAGTGCCATCCGATGGATACAAAATTTCGACCGGATAACCATGTAATGGATTGGCAGCGGGAACACATGGTCGAAATACGCGCTGGTGGCACGAAATGTGCACACTGCCATACAAATAATTATTGCCAGGAATGCCACGAGTCGACAGATCTGATTTCAACAAAGATTTTGCCGGAAAATTTTTACGCGACTTACTCTCCGCAGGCAAAAGGAAATGAGGGGATTATCCTAAAAGCAGTCCATGATTTGAACTACCGCTTTCTACACCAATTGGATGCACTGGGCAGGGAAAAAGATTGCCGCATTTGTCATGAAACATCGGCATATTGCGGGGAATGCCACAGCTCCGGCACGAATTCCGGTATCAGACCAGCATGGCACGGCGGACCTGATTGGGGAGCACTCGCACTGGCAATAGGTAGTGGCGGCGGGCGCCACGCAGAACTGGCTCGCCGCGATATCGAACGCTGTGCTGCCTGCCATGATGTACAGGGTGCCGATCCGGCATGTCTGCAGTGTCATATCGATTTGGACGGCATCAAATTTACAGATCCGAAAACACACGAATCCGGCTTTGCCAATCGCTTTGGCGAAGATTCCTCATTTCACAGTGATAATGGCGCGGTTTGCTATATGTGTCACGTTAATAGCAATCAAGCCGGACTTGGGTTTTGCGGATACTGTCACGGGCAAAAGTAAGCTTAACAGCGATTATAGGCAAAAGAAACAAATTGTATCATCAATTATTGAGGAAGGGCTTTGAAGCTACAATTAATAGTTATTGGGTTACTTATTATACTGCTTTTATCGACAAGTGCGTCCGGTCAGTCATTTTCTAATGAAGATTGCATGATGTGTCACGAAGACGAAGAATTAACCATGTTAGTGGACGATTCTGTTGAAGTTTCAATATATGTTGATATTGAAAAATTTTCGAATTCATTGCACGGAGGTTTCGAGTGCATGGATTGTCACAGCAATATCGAAGATCTGCCCCATGCTGAAGATTTGGAGCATCCGGATTGCAATATGTGCCACGAAGATGCTGCGGAAATATATGCAGGCAGTATACACGGACGAACGCTGGAGCAGGGAATGAAAGAGGCACCATATTGCTGGGATTGTCACACCTCGCACTATGTTTATCCAAGCGATGATTCACTGTCTTCAGTATTCATTCTAAACCAGCCGCAAACATGCGGTGAATGCCATTCTGATCAGGACTTGGTGGAGAAATTCAATATTCCGATTTCACATCCCAGTGAAGCGTATGAAACAAGTGTACATTATCAGGAGGCTGTTCAAGGTAATTTGAATTCTGCGTCATGCAGCGACTGCCACGGTGTTCACGATCTGGAGCCACAAATCAATCCAGATTCAAAAATCAATATTTTCAATATTCCCCAAACG
>WJJN01000751.1 GCA_014729735.1 Candidatus Zhuqueibacterota bacterium | reverse complement strand
TCAGCTCCTTGGATGGGCAGTCATCTTATTTCTATTCGGATTTTTAATGTCGGGAATAAATAACTACGCTCATGGTGGTGGTTTCGTTGGCGGCTACCTAACAGCACGCGCATTCGGATATCTGGAACTCCGCCGGGAGACGCCCTTCATTAAAAAGCTTGCAGCTATCACACTCATCCTGACCGCGCTTTCGTTTGTATTTGTGGTGATAAGTGCTATTAGCTGAGCAATATATTTGAAAAAGTATTTGACTATTATAAAAAATTTGATTATTTTACTGGCGAAAATTCACGGGAAAAAACATACATACTAAACTTTTATAATTAGGAGGTTTGTTATGAAAGCTGTTGTTGATCCGGATCTCTGCACTGCATGTGAATTATGCGTCGATATCTGTGGCGACGTCTTCGAAATGGACGATGATGTGGCTGTCGTAAAAGTCGATACCGTTCCTGCCGACCTGGAGGATGATGTTCGGGAAGCTGCAGAAAGCTGTCCGGCAGAAGCTATCACAATTGAATAATGATTATATCTTCGTGAATAATTAAATTCGAGGGCAGAACAATTCTGCCCTTTGTTATTTATGCAGTAACTTCATTTTTTACTTGATTTTCCAGAATATTTAGTTTAAATTATCGTAACGTAATTCCATTTATCACACGAGGCACTCATTATGTTACGTAAAATTATCTTCGCTTTCGCTTTGCTGGGAATTCTCTATAATACAAATCTTCACGCTCAATATCCTGGCAACCAATATCCTGATGAGAACCGCATATTTTCGTTCAGACAATTGAAACCTATTTTTCTGGTCGATATGCCCACGGCAAATATTTTAACCGAAGATCGTGGCACAAATCAAGAACCTCAAAAATATTTTTTATTGACCCTTCGGGTGTATAAACTCGGTGGAATGAATGGCGGTTTGACTGTGGGATTAACCCGGCATTTAATGTTTGGCGTGACGTATGGCGGTCAAAATCTAATCGGTGAAGGAAAAATTAATTGGAATCCTTCCCCAGGTATTCATATCCGTTATAAGTTATTCAGCGAAACATATCCTTTTCCGCCATCGATAGCGCTGGGCTACAATTCTCAGGGATGGGGAAGCTATGACAAGGAATTGAATCGATATGAAATAAAATCCCCGGGCGTTTATCTGGTGGCGAGTAAAAATTATTCTAATCCGATTATTAATTTGGGAATTCATGCCGGCATTAATTACAGTCAGGAAAATCAGGGTGGTGATGAAGATTTAAATCTATTTCTTGGTGCACATGCAATTCTGGAAGAGGAACTCTCTGTTGTTTGGGAATTCGACTTTGGAACTAATGACAATGACGAACAGTCATACGGGGCAGGAAAAGGATATATGAATGTCGGTATTCGTTGGCTATTTGCAAATCAGTTGATTCTCGAATTCTCCTTTAAAAACCTGCTAAATAATAAGCGAGGACCGGACGGAACCGCAGAACCCTACTCGAACAGAGAATTAAAGATTATATATCGCCAGGAATTGTAATATAATTTTGGAATCAAGGATGTCAAACCACTTGAAAAAATTCGCTCTTCTCCTGATAAGCCTTTATCTAACTGGTTGCTACACGGTTCTCACGCATCCGGAAATCGACGATGATGTGATTGCCGAATATGAATATATAGACGATAATGTCACCCATTATGACGAATGCACTCAATGCCATGTCAGTTTCGATCGTTTCCGCCCCTATGAAATGAATTACCATTCGGTTCTGAATAATGAGTATGATAATTACGACTGGCAATTTTATTATACATTCCCCTGGTGGGAAGAAGAGCGCTATTACTCATTGGTAAACACTGATGACGAAGGCAATATTTTGCCGCCCACTCAGAAACGCTCTTCCGGACGAAGAAATACAGGCGTGCCGTCAATTTCTTCTCCTGCACCATCCCCGACGGGTAATCTAAGCAAATCAGTCTCTCCCAATACAGAGATAACAACCTCCACGAAAAATAATGATGAAAACTCAAACAAGCGCCACACATCCCGTCGAAGCTCTAACTCTCATCTTAAGAAAAAGAAAAAATCGTCCGAAGGTGACAAAAAAGAATAAAATTCTCTTCAGATACTGTTCCGAAACATACAGGAGTTGACATGCTGCGAGTGCTCAAAATTACGATAGGACTGTTGATTGTATTCGGAATTACGGCAATAGTGGTTTTGATACTTTCACTTCGATTGGCGCGAAATTCATTGCCAAAAGAGGACGGGACGGTTAAACTATACGGTCTCAGATCGACCTGTAACATATATCGTGATGCATACGGTGTTCCCCACATCCTCGCCAGAAATGAAGAAGATATGTTTTTTGCATTGGGCTATGCTCATGCCCAGGATAGATTGTGGCAAATGGATTTTCATCGCCGCGCTGCCACCGGACGGCTTTCGGAAATTTACGGAGAAAGAACCATCCGTAGTGATAAATTTTTTCGTACAATCGGACTTCATGAAACCGCTCAAAATATTGCAACCAACCTTACCCCTGAATCCCGAAATATGTTGTTCCATTATATCGCAGGAATTAATAATTACATTAACCGGCAGTATGAGAATTTGCCTATTGAATTCGCGCAACTGAATTATAAACCGGAATCCTGGAAAATAGAGGACATTATCGCTCTGCACCGCCTTATCGCCTGGGAACAATCCAAGTCATGTTATTATGATCTGGTTATCGGTAATCTGGTTGAAAAATGCGGATATCGAAAAGTAAATGAATTGTATCCGGGATATTTAAAAACTCAGTCCCCTTATCTCCTGAATCAATTAACTGCCGCGAAAAATGTTATCATGGGTGTAACGGACTTCATTTTCAAGCTGCCTCGATTCGGCTTTTCCATCGATGCAAATCAAATGTTCAGTGTGGATAGTTCCAAAACCATTACCGGGAAGTCCCTTTTAGCCTTCGCACCGATCCAGAAGCCTGCATTGCCGTCAAATTGGTATGAAGTCCATCTGGTAGCGCCATTTATCAATGGCTACGGATTATCGGTTCCCGGGCTGCCTGTGTTATTATGCTCATTCAACGATCAACTCGCCTGGAATCTGGCTCCGCTAAATGCCGATGATCTCGATTTCCGAATCGAACAGGTCGATTCATTTCGCTATTACTATCAATACGAATGGCATCCGATGGGGATTAGAAATGAGGTTATCAATATAAAAAATCGCAAACAGCTCGAATTCAAGGTACGGATCACAAAACACGGACCGCTCGTTTCCGATTTGCTGGACATGGGAGATAGTGCTGGTATTGCAATTTCCGTCAATTGGACCGGACACAAATTAACGGACGATTTCGCCGGAATCTATCATTTGTTGAAAGCGAAAAGTGAAAACGATCTGCGTAGCGCTGTTCGCACTATAAAGGTGCCGGCATATCAAATTCTATACGCAGATACATTGAATAATATCGAACTGATGGTTTCCGGATTGATTGCGAAAAGAGAAGCCGGAGAAACTGCAATTCCAGTGCCTGGCTGGAACAGTCGCTATGACTGGTCGGAATTCATGACAGAGCGCGAACTTGACCGGCTAACGGTTCGTAATGTAAACACCTTGCTTGCGGATCACACAGGTAATAGACGGCTCAATGCTTTGAAGACCACTTCATTTTTAACATCAAAACTTCGTAACGCGCATTTATTTTCAAGAATCGACACTGCCGGAACATTGACGGTGGAAAAAATAAAAGACATACAGAACGATATTCATTCCCTGCAGGCAAAGAAATTATTGCCGCACTTCTTGCAAGTTTTGGAGACTCTGCCTGTTCATAGCGACCTGCAAAATTACTTCGTCGACGAACTTCAGCAATGGAATTTTTCCATGGATGGAAAAGAGATCGCGCCTACAATCTATAACGCGTGCGTCGTTAGCCTTATCAAGAATATTTTCAGAGATGAGATGGGTGATTCACTGTTTTATTTTTATTCGAAACTACCGGAAGTGTCAATATCGGCTTTATCGAATATAGACAAAACGTCATGGATTAACAACTCTGCTACACCTGAGACAGAAACATTTTATGATATTATTTTAAAAAGCCTTGATGATGCTTATCAATACCTGATTTTAAACCACGGGGACATTGTTGATAATTGGCGTTGGGGCAAGGTACACAAAATGAATTATGTACATGAGATCGGAAAATCATATCCTGAAAAGTGGGTGTTTAATATCGAATCCGTTTCATTGGATGGTTCGAATTGCACGATAAATAACAGCGGTTACGAAATGAAACGGCTTTTCAATGTTGCGGCGATAACAACCAATCGCGTAATTATCGATCTTGGAGATATTGAAGGCTCGCAAATCATTTTCTCGACCGGTCAATCCGGGCAGCCTTTGGACGAACACTACAAAGATCAATTTGCTCTCTGGAAGAATGGTCAGTATAGAAGCATTACTTATAATCAGGAGAAAATTCAGCATTCGGGATACAACCTGTTAATTTTAAAGCCAAATTAAAAGGTTTGTTCAATGGAACAAAAATTAATTAAGGATTTGAAGCCAGGTGACTCCGTTCTTGCATATTTTGTGATTCGTAAAAAAGAAATGAAGCAAAAAAAGTCAAGCGGAGAATTGTATCTTTCTTTCGAATTTGGGGACCGCTCCGGCAGAGTGCGCGGAACTGTCTGGGAACAGATAGAAAAGATAAATCACGAATTTCAAGTTGCGGATAT
>WJJN01000127.1 GCA_014729735.1 Candidatus Zhuqueibacterota bacterium | reverse complement strand
TTCACATTTAAATACAACCAAAAATAGGAAATTGCGGATTCATTTCAATATAATCCATGCAGTTGACTATTTCTAATGGAACGATTTCAATTTTACAAATATTTTTATTGACATTATTCGATTTGTTTTGTAGATTTACCTCGAAAGTTTTTCTTGGAAGAATTTATGTCTATGAATGAGCTTAAAATCAATATGATATAACAAAAAGTAGTTGATTCAGAGACTAAAATTTGCAATATTAAGGGTATCAATTTAGAATGCTCTGTGAAGTGCAAAAACCGGAAAGAGACGTAGAGATTCGGTAATAATAAAACTTTTTAATAAATGCGAGGAATCTGAAGTTGATCGTAGTAACAGGAGCCATTCTCTCATTATTTATCATCACCATTTTTATTCCGGTCATTAGCCGGATTTTCAAAGAAAACGCTGGCAAGTTTTTAGCGATTCTGCCATTGAGCATTTTTGCATACTTGACCAGCTATATCCCCAAAGTATGTATTGCCTCCCAAGTTCAAACTTACCATATATTGAACTCATGGTTTCCGGCACTGGGTATAAATTTTTCATTGTATCTGGATGGACTGAGCCTGATCTTCTCGCTGCTCATTACCGGCATCGGCACATTAATTGTTATTTACGGAAGCGGCTATCTACACGGTCATCAATATTTGACTCGATTTTACATTTACCTGTTTCTGTTTATGGCATCGATGCTGGGTGTTGTTCTCGCAGGCAATCTGATAACTATCTTCATTTTCTGGGAATTGACAAGCTTCACATCCTATCTGCTGATCGGTTTTAAAAATGAAAGCGAAGAATCGCGCTGGGCTGCACTGCAGGCATTGTTAGTCACCGGATTGGGGGGGCTGGCACTGCTTGCTGGATTCGTGTTGATCGGTACTGTCTCCGGCACTTTTGAAATCACCGAGCTACTCAATAATGGAGACGTTATAAGATCATCCGGTTTTTACCTGCCAATTTTATTGTTGATTTTGGGAGGAGCGTTTACCAAGTCCGCACAATTGCCGTTTCATTTCTGGCTGGTCGGCGCGATGCAGGCACCGACACCTGTAAGTGCATATTTGCATTCAGCCACGATGGTAAAAGCAGGAGTGTATCTTTTAGCCAGAATGCATCCCCTGTTAGGAAATACGGGTGAGTGGCATTACATTGTTACATTTGTCGGCGTTGCGACGATGCTTATTGGCGCATTACAGGCACTGCCGCAAGTAGATTTGAAAAAGCTGCTTGCTTACACGACTATCAGCGCTCTTGGAACGCTGACAATGTTATTGGGCTTCGGCACGACGATGGCGATAAAAGCGGCGATGGTCTATTTGATTGTACATTCTCTGTACAAAGGGGCACTGTTTATGGTCGCCGGCGCAGTAGATCATGAAACCGGTACACGGGATGTTCAGATTTTAGGTGGACTCGTGAAAGCTATGCCAATGACAGCAATTGCTGCAGGTTTAGCAGCGCTCTCGATGTCCGGATTCCCGCCGCTACTGGGCTTCATTTCCAAAGAGCTTCTTTATGAGGCAAATCTTTACATCGAAACCGCTCCACTACTGATTACCATTGCCGGTATTGCTGCAAATGTCGCTAATGTGACTGTTGCAGCGATGGTTGGAATTTGCCCATTTATTTGCAGTAAAGATCAAATACCTGCCACAACTCACAAAACGCCGGCAACACTCTGGACGGGTCCGCTGGTTCTCGCCTTTTCAGGCTTAATTCTGGGATTATTTCCCGACTTTATCGCATTCCCTCTAATATCTTCTTCTGTGACGGCAATTCAGGCTGAACAACACATTGTTCATCTGAAATTATGGCACGGCGTGAATGTAGTGTTCCTGCTAAGTGTTCTCACTTTAATTTTGGGTATTGCACTTTACTTTGCACGAACCTTTTTGCGGCGAAACCGTGAACGATTTAGATTTCTAAGTCCGATTACACCGACTGCATTATTTAAAAAAGGATTAGATGCTCTGCTATCCTTCGCCAATTTGCAGACGCGACTTCTGCAAAATGGTTATTTACGATATTATCTGATAACCATCATCCTGAGTGTAACGACGCTGATTTTAATACAAATTCTCAGGCTCTGCGGACTCGATTTTTCAGAATTTAGGTTTGATGTTACTTTTTACGAATTGATTCTCGTTCTGCTCATGGTTGGTGCCACTTTTCTGGCATTATCAACCCGATCGAGAATTACTGCCGTCATTGCGTTGGGTGTAGTAGGATACGGAGTCGCGACGATCTTTATACTTTTCGGTGCGCCTGATCTTGCGATTACGCAATTTCTGATCGAAACGTTGACTGTGATCCTGTTCCTGCTCGTTGTATACCATTTACCATCATTTACAAAAATATCGAGCCGCATGACCCGGTTTCGGGATTTCATCGTATCGGCATCCGTGGGAGTTGTTATGACAATACTTGTGCTCTCCACGCATTATCTGCAATTAGCCGATAGCGTCTCAAATTATTTTAATGAAAATTGCCTGAAAATGGCACACGGGAGAAATATAGTGAACGTAATTTTGGTAGATTTCCGTGCTTTTGATACAATGGGCGAAATCACCGTACTTTCGATTGCCGCAATCGGTGTATTCGCAATTCTTAAAATAAGAACAAAACAAAAGGACAACTAGATGAAATCGTTAATCCTGCGTATTGCCGGCAGAAATTTATTACCCATGTTCGTCTTTTTTTCGATCATTGTGCTCGTCCGCGGACACGACGCTCCGGGAGGAGGATTTATCGGCGGACTTCTGGCAGCAGCCGGATTCATTCTATATGCGGTGGCGTACGACGTGCAATCAGCCCGGGGAAAATTACAT
>WJJN01000750.1 GCA_014729735.1 Candidatus Zhuqueibacterota bacterium | reverse complement strand
GTGTTGAAAAGCAAAACCCTCGATTCCGGCGTATATCCTCATTACTTAAAACTCAAATTCATTCAATCCTTCGGAAATTGCCCGTTTCTCTCCCTGCCATACAAAACTCCCGGTTACTCCCTCTGGCAGCTCGATTGAAAACGCAATCGATTTTTCCTTTCTCCGGTACTTCGCTGAAATTATGCCGTCAGGATGCGGGACCGCTCCCTCGATGAAATTCACATTTCCCGGATGCGGCTCAATTTTCACTGTTTTGAATCCCGGCGATGCGGGTTGAATTCCACACACGATGCTCAGAAAATCATAGTTCGGACTGGCGCTCCAGCCGTGACAATCGGAGCGCGACGGCTCCGTCTTTTCTGCGAATGTGGTTAATCCCAATTCCAGCATGTCGGTCCACGGCGAGAGCAATTTCAGATATAAATCCCCTCGTCCCGCTTTGATCAGCGCCCGGTTCAGGTAAAAGCGGTAGTAAATGCTGCACTGAATCAGGCTCGTATCATACGACACTCGTTCGATAAATTTACCCTGCTCTGATTCGGGGATTATTCCAGCCAGAACTGCCATCACATTGGCGTGTTGGCTGAAACTCGTTTTCCGCGGCGTATCGGCGATGAACTGCTTTTCAGAATCACGACAATATTCGTAAGTCGATTCTCCCAATTCCCTGGCAATTTTTGAGAAGTGATCCGCAGCCTTGCGCTCGCCAAATGCCTCGAATAATTCGACTGCCAGATTTGCGATATAAACATATTGCAGCGTCAATATTGAAAAATTTCCTGTATCCCAGCCGTCCGGCATTCCTCCGGTCTGTTTTTCCACATCCCATCGCCATTCACCTGTCCAATCCACAAAATTCCAATGCGGTACTTTGCAGAACATTCCTGTCCGGGAATCTATGTACTGTTCATGCCAGTTTAAAATTTTCTTGATTGCGGGAATAAATTGTTTGATGAACGCGTCATCGGTGCGGTGCATCCAGTAATCGTGAACCATGCCGATCCAGAACAGCGAAAATGGCGGGATGATGGATGCCTGCTGGCAGGGATGCGCGCTGCGGGTCAATCCCTCCGGTGTGATGGAATCATGAAATTGCCGGATCGCATTGCGCATCAGCCGGTCGTCGCCGGAAACGTACAGCGAGATCAGCGCCTGAATTCGGGTATCGCCGATGTACTGCAACTGCTCGTAATACGGGCAATCCATGTAGGTTTCCCAGGCGCACAGTCTGGCAGTGCGCCAGCTCACGTCCCAGATCTGGCGCAGCGCCTCGTCATCTGCCCTGAAAATTGCGTTTTGCTTAAACGGATATGCCGTGAATATATTGTAGAAATCTTCGATTGTTAAAGGCTGCTCCTGTGTTTCAATCTCGAGAAGCACGTAACGAAACGTCCGCCACCACAGCGGTCGGAACAGGCGGTTGTCGCCGCCATCTGCAATGTAGCGGTCATGATAGCCGACGAATTCTTTTTCCGCCGTGATATTGCGATTCCCCTTGATCTGTCCCTCGCCGATTAAATTTCCAAATTCATCCCGCTGACCTTTTTCGAACAACGCTTCAGCGTACGAAATTTTAATAGCGCTGCCTTCTCCGCCACTCACGATGAGCTCCGGGAATCCGACAGTGAGCACGCTATTATCCAGCAGCAGTTGCACCTTCCTGAATGGCGGAATTGTGAAATTCACCTTTTCCTTAAATTCGGGAAGATTTTGGGAAAGTCCGCTGGAACGTATTATTTTCTGCACTCGCTCTTTCCGCATGTCCAGCATCGGGATGGGGCGTTTCATCAATCCCCATCGCGTGCCTGTGGTCTCGTCGTGCATTCTGGCAGCGCCGATGTCTGCCGCTTGCATCCATGATTCGTCAGTATCAGGTGACTTCCAGTCCCAGGCGTGCTTTCTGCCATCAATTTCGATACATGCCGGCGCCAGAAATCCGCCGCGCACATCCTCACCAACGACCACCGGGATCGGGCTGAACGCGGGGTCTGCGCACGTCATCCATTGGTCAGAAGAATTGAGTGAGCTGTCATCATCGCATTGCAAAATAAATCCGGTTCGATGGGACAACTGCGCCGCACCACTCTGTTTTCCCATAATCCAGACTATCGCGGCGATCACATTTTCTCCGGATTTCAAAAATTGTGCGATATCATACGTTTCAAAATACCAGTGATCCAAATCTCCCGTCGCCGGACCAAAACCGACAAATGAGCCATTGACATAAAGCCGGTAACGATTATCGGCTGACACATGAACTTTGAGCTTTTCCGGAAGTTGATCAAAAATGATCTTCTTCTTAAAATAGTAAACACCAAATTTGCCCGACGCACACTCCGGGTGCGAAATCCAACGGGCAGTCCATTGCCCGACAGGAGCATCTGCAGCAATCGCTGATAAAGTCAGAATAAAAAGCAGTGAAAATGTAATAACAAGATGTCGCAATCTACGACTCCCCGATTTTATAACTCTGGGCAGGAATCACAATATCATCCGCCTTCCTGTCAGGTTTATTGATACAAAATCATCATCTTTTGAACCTGTTGCTGTCCAGCCATTTCTGCTTTAATGAAATAAACGCCCGCAGCCAGATGTCTCGCCGAAATCAATTTACGCACATCAATCTGCTGTTTTTGGAACGCTGTTCGCAGGACTTCTCTGCCCAGCACATCATAAACAGCGATATTGACCTGTCCCCTGAAATTATTTTCCAGCATCAACCGGATATCTCCCTGCGAGGGATTGGGATACAGTTGAAATGTCGGTTCAGGGACTGCCGGTTCATCGGCAATTTGCCCGACGCCCGTGGATTCGCCCATCAGCATTATCGTGCCGAAACCATCTGCATTCATCCAGTGATCATTGTAAGCAGATTGAGGGACCCACACAGACCCAAAGAAATTATCCCGTTTTTTCGGATCTTCATTCGGATCATCATTATCACAATATGCCAGACTCAATCCCATGAATTTTCCTGCCTGCAATTGAATTCGAGCTGCTGCCGGATTATTATGATCAAAGCTGTCATTGTAAACAATCAATGAAAATTCCCAGACATACTGGTTACCGTTCCTTTTCAATGCGAATTCGGGCAGATGATCTGCATAATCGGGAATGTAGTAATTGCCCCAGTTTGTACCGGCGATATCGCAGGCAACCATGCTGTTCGAGACTTCGCCATCCGCAGGCACAACAGGCGTGATATGATAGGAAAATGCATTTTCCGCATTCGATCCCCACTGTGCCGCGACATTGCCCGTACCGTCAAACACGTGCAATCCGCCCGATTTATTTTCATCGATAAAGACTTCCACCAC
>WJJN01000749.1 GCA_014729735.1 Candidatus Zhuqueibacterota bacterium | reverse complement strand
TTATTTATTCACGAAGTCTCTTTTGTAACCGTTTACAGGGTAAATCGATAGAAACCGCTGAAGCGGTTAAATGGAGCGTGTTAAGATACATATTACACCACAATAAATTGTGGTGCTGGTTCAACTCCACTTTGAACGAACACCATGATTTATCATGGTGTTAAGCCATTCATTAAAAATACCTGAAGCCGTTTCAACGGCTTCTAAATGCATCCTGTGATCGGTTATGATATTTAAAGTAAAATATTGATCTTCTATAATTATTCATGATAAATTTTCAAGCAATAATTTTAAGCCGACATCTCAATCCCCAATCCTCTCATCTTTCGGTACAAATTCGCCCGGTCCATGCCAAGGACTGCCGCGGCTTTGGCGACTTTCATATTATTTTCAATGAGGATTTGCCGGATGTATTCCCGCTCAAAGTTTTGGCGGGCTTCAGACAACGTGGAGGGGATTTCTTGCTGAGGAGATTGGTGAACGTTTGATACGTTATTTTTTTGCAGAAGAATTTCTTTCACATCTGCCAGGTCGATCTGTCCGCCATCAATGAGCAGCAGCATTCTCTCGACAAAGCTTCGTAATTGACGAACGTTGCCGCGCCAATCGAACGCTTTCAGATAATTCATTGCAGCCGGCGTCAGCTTTGGTTTTAGCATGCCATTTTCCTCGACATATTCGTTCATGAAATGATCGATCAGCAGCGGGATATCATCCTGGCGCTGACTCAGCGGCGGGACGTACAGCGGGAAGCCGCTCAGGCGGTAGAAGAGGTCTTCACGGAAATTGCATTCTTCCACCATTTGCTGCAAATCCTTGTTGGATGCGGCAATCACGCGGACATCGGAGAACGAAATTTCGGTGGTGCCGACTCGCTGGATTTCACCATTTTCCAGAAAGCGCAGCAATTTTGCCTGGGCTGACAGGCTGAGATCGCCGATCTCATCGAGAAACAGCGTACCGCCATCTGCGACTTCGAATCGACCTTTTTTGGCAACATGGGCACTCGTGAACGCACCTTTCGTGTGCCCGAACAGCTCGCTCTCGATCAAATTTTCCGGGATCGCAGCACAGTTTATTTTGATTAATTGTTTTTCATTGCGTGTACTTCCCTGATGAATCGCCTGCGCCACCAGTTCTTTGCCAACGCCGTTATCGCCCAGTATCAGCACCGGCGTCTTCATCGGCGCAATTCTATCGATCATCTGGAACAGTTTTATCATTACATCCGATTGACCCACCATTTTATAGCGAGCCAGCGAATGCTTTTTGTATTTTTCAAGCTCCTGTTTTAAATGGCTTTGAGACAGTGCATTCCGCAGTGTCACTAAAATACGGTCCCGATCCACCGGCTTTTCCAGGAAATCATACACTCCGGCTTTTGTGGCTTCCACGGCTCTGGAAATCGTGCCGTAGGCTGACAACACAATGATTGGCACATTCGGTTTCTGTTGTGTCATCTGGCGGGCGATTTCGATGCCGTCGCTGTCGGGTAGCATCAAATCCAGCAACGTGGCGTCGATTTCGTTTTTAGCAAAAAGCTGCAATCCTGATGCAGCAGTATGTGATTCGATTGTTTTGTAACCTTTTCGGGAGAGGATTCGTGATAGACTTTGACAGACATTTACATCATCATCAACAATTAGAATGGTTTCCATTTTTCGTCCGGTTTATTGAGATTACAGATTTTGTTGAAAACGCTTTTGCAATCCCTGTGCCATTGTATTTCGCTCAATCAGATCTCATTGCATATCACCCCGGTCTGTAACAGGAAATCTCAGCGATACCGTCGTTCCCTTTCCTTCTTCGGAATATACGACGACATCACCACCATGATCGATCATGATTTTCTTTACGATGCTCAATCCCAGTCCGGTGCCTCCTTTTTTCAATGTAAAATAGGGATCAAAAATTTTCGTGAGAAATTCAGCCGGAATTCCATTTCCCGTATCCCGAAATTCGAGCTCCACATATTTTTTTGTCTTTTTATGAGAATCCGATTCCGGGAATAATTCCACAAGCCGGCTTGAAATGATCAGGCGACCTTTGCCGTCCATGGCTTCGATGGCATTATGCACGATACTATCGACGACAAAAGCAAATTGCTCTGTATCGACATTAATTGGGGGCAAACCGGCTTTCATATCTTTCTGGACAGTTATTCCGGCTGGAATAATCGTACAGAAAGCTGATAGCTGTTCATCGATTTTATCATTGATATCAATTTGTTGTAATTTTGACTTCTCAAATTCCACGAACCGCATGAAACCGTCGCTCATTTTTTTCAAACGAGCCGTTTCATCGATGATCGCCTGTAATGAGGCTTCGCTGTCTGCATCCCGAATACCGTATTTTTCATCGAGCAAGTCTCGTAATTCCTCTGCCTCTAATTTCACAGTAGTCAGTGGATTTTTAATACCATGTGCCAGCCGCTGGGCTACAGGCGCCCATGCTTTCACCTGGTGCAAATGTTCCTGCTCGCTCAGGTCATTTAGAATAATCACAAAAGCTTTCATAATCGGAATATAATTGCTGACGAGACGGTAGATTTTTTCGTCTTTATATTGAAAGGTAACTTCACTCTCTTTTCGTTCTATAATCAGCCTTAATGCTGTAATGACCTGCTGGTCATCACTCAGTACGATAAAATGCTTATTGTCAGCACCCCGAATGTCTCTTTCGCAAAACACTTCCCAGCCTGATCCTGTTTTTAATATCCGACCTTTTTTATTTAATATTAATGTCCGCTCCATCAGTCCGGCGCTATCTAAAAACGAATAAAGAATTTTTTTCGCCTGACTGCCCCAGAAGAAATCTCTGAATATTATGAAAGATAAAACAATCATCAAAAGGACTAATACCCAGATCATTACATCAATATTTTTACTGGCGATTCTCTGAACCGGGGGTATTTTAGTCAGTTCCAATAACTCATATTCAAAATGCTGAGGATCAGTATATTTTCTTAGAAAAATATAGAACTTCGAATGCCTCTTTAGCAAACTTATATCTGAATGATATTTTAGCGGAATGGATTTCAATAATTTCAACTCATAGTTCAGGATAATCATACGATTATCCGAAGTTACACAGATTACCTCCGGGATTTTATTGCCATCGAGATCGCCGATTCCTGCAACAGTAACCGCTCCGCCAAAGGACACAGAGGTGTAAATCTCATCCAATTCGCCGTTAAAGATTCGGACTTTTCCATCTAAGTTTCCGATAACGAGTTCGTCCCTGCGATCATTGTTGAAATCGGCGCAGCTATTGAATTTCGTTCCAGCCAAAGCAGTAAATTGCTTCCCGGCGCGTACTTCATCTATATATTTACCGCTGCGACCATCGAAAACTATCAACGGCGCCTGCGACTTGCGTTCCGGATTCGTACCATAACTATACACGCATACTTCTTTACAACCATCGCCATCCAGATCAGCGACAATCGGATTTGCACCGGTCCAATACGGACCAATTCGTTTGTGCCATTTCAATTTACCATCGGAGTTGAGAACGAATATGTATGCCGTCGTATCCATGTAGCTATTATATTCCACCGCATTCGCCGGCGCATAACTTCCGGTTACAATCTCATCAATGCTGTCACCATCGATGTCAGTGATTTGGGGATTAAATACCTGCGGACCGAACAGAAATTCCCACACAACGTCGCCGGTTTCCGGGATCACTGCCCGCAAACCCCGCTTTCCTCTGTCATACGCGGTATTTAATCCCACTAATAAGAGCCTGTCGTTCATCTTTGAACGAAAGTAACCGATGGGAAACATCACATGATGCAACTTTCCGTCTTTATTTCGATCTGTGCCTGTAAAAATTGTGTAGTCAGTAATTTTCTTTT
>WJJN01000748.1 GCA_014729735.1 Candidatus Zhuqueibacterota bacterium | reverse complement strand
TGTATACCCCTGGTCGAGGTATTTTTTTACCTGAGTTAATTTATCAAAATCCTCATGCGAGTATCTCTTAAATTCACGTGAACCCAGAGTGATAAATTTAGGTTTGATAATACCTTTCAGTTCCCAATAATATAGTTGCCTTAAACTTATATCCAGCTTCCTTGTCACTTCAGAGCTACTGTAATACTTCTCTTCATCCATAATTCAATTCCTCACATTCATTGACTCTTAACATTCTTATCTCAACAATCATCATTCGTTATCGGAAAGATAAACATAAATCTTGAACTTTTTAATCATATTTTCATAATTAGTTTAAGGCAACTATATATTTATAGATGTATATTAAAATTAGAGCCATATTAAATAATGACTTAAAAAAACTAACACATCAAATTTCAAAGAACGCAATTCCATAAATCACTATCTTATTTCGCAACATTTATGCCATTATTCTGGATAAAAAAATAGCCGCTTAGATATTTATCTAAGCGGCTATTAATACGATATTTACGGTTTTACTGTCTTAATAGGTCCAATTATATTATGTCAACTTTTCCACAACCTCACGTTTAATCTGCTTAACAATAAATTGCATTGCGATTTATATCTTTATGATAATACAAAACTTAGGGGGCTGTCGAAAATCACTACACCTGCAGATAATTCCGTCGAAAATCACTATAGGGTAGCAAATTCGTTTACCAGTGAACACTTACTAATTTGGCGATAACCAGCGTTGCCAGTCCACGTCGTACAATTCGCCGCGAGCAGTGGAATGCACCAACTCGTATTCGCCCCATCCCCGTTTATCCACGAAAATAAAATCAACTCCGCCCTGGATTGCAAAATAGCGCCAGACGCGATAGGCGCGGTTATCGTTACTCGACGGAAATCGTTCGATCTCGTCAGGCGAGCCATAGATTAGCAGCACTCTTCCTTCGTCGGATTTCCAGCCTTTCTTGAATCCGCGGAACTCCCGATCCGCCATGCGGACGCGGGCAAGATAATCTTCCCTGAATTCGTTGCGAGCTGTGCCGGGGGTTCTGTCGCGCCGCGCCCAGAATTGTGGCATGAACTCCCGCTTGCCTTGTAAATCCAGGGTCTTGTAGATTTCTTTCTCCTCTTTGGTGGCAATGTAGGTCGTAGCATCAAACTCCTGGTCAAGCTCCTCTTCGGATGCCGACTGATATATGCTGTTCAGCAACTGCAGTGAGCGTTCTGCAATTTGCATCTGAGTTAGACTGTCATTTTGCTGTATCTTTGCAAAATCTCCCGGACGATAAATGAAAAATTTTGCCTGTTGCGAAGCCAGTGCCTTGTTTGTAGAATCTATAACATCGATTTTAAGGAAATACGTTCCGGAGGTGAAGGTGATAATATTCAATCCGCCAACCTCGACTGCGGATTCGCCGGGCTTCTTCTTGATCCGAGCAGGAAATTCGCGAATAACCTCCTGATCTCCATTAAGAATGCTGTACTTGATCGAATATTTGCTCGTATCTTCCTGCCCGGTCTGTGTAAAGTTATAGATCTCGGTGTAAAACATTAAGATCGGCAGCCCTGTTCCAAAAAATCGTTCGGTGTTTGGAATCACCGAATAACCGTTTTTATAATACTGATTCTTTTCACTTGACGGTTTAATGCTTGATGCAAATTCTATCTCACTCAAACACAAATTTTCTTCATCGAATGCCTCGATATTTATCACACCTTCTTTTTCGCTTTGCTTACCAGAATTTTTGTCAGTCAGGCGGACGACCAGTCGGTACTCGCCGGGTTTTGCCTGCAGATAATTTACACTCAGTAATTTCTGATTACCCTGAACATTCGTTAAACTATCCTCATGATTAATGCCGCCCCAGGATTTATTGATAACCATTGAATCGTTCCGAAATAACTCGGCATCGATCACAAATTCGGCTTTGAAAGCATCGTTATCTTCAACATATTGCAGCTCATTCCGAAGAACGGAAAAATACAATTCCACATAAACGAGATCTTCATGTCCACGAAATGTCGCGTAATCAAATGAAAAATTGAATTTATCTGCCTGTTGCTCCTGGGCAGATAGTGAACTTATTAAAATGATTGATAAAATCAGGATTTTTCTAAAAAACATCTTTTCCCTCCCAGGTCAAAAAATTGTTAATCCAATTTTACAGAAACAACTTTGGAAACCCCGCTGTTTTCCATTGTGATGCCGTAAAGGCTATTCGCCGATTTCATCGTCAGCTTGTTGTGGGTAACAACAAGAAATTGAGTATCCGATGAAAACATTTTCAGAGCATCGGTGAAACGTCTAATATTGTTGTCATCTAATGGCGCATCCACCTCATCCAAAATGCAAAACGGACTGGGTTTTACCAGATAAATGGCGAAAAGCAAGGATATCGCGGTCAAAGCTTTTTCTCCTCCGGAGAGTAATGACAAAGATGTTGCCCGTTTGCTTTTGGGATTTGCCATAATTTCGATATCCGATTCCAGCGGATCATCCTTATCAGTTAAATTCAAATCGGCAACGCCTTCGCTGAAAAAGCGATTGAACACCTCCCCGAAATTAACACGGATTTTTTCATAAATATCAAGGAATTTTTCGCGAGCAGTCTTATTTATATGATCGACTGTATTCGTTAAATTGGTCTTTGCTTCAATCAAATCGTCATGTTGTTTCTGCAAAAAATCAAACCGTTCTTTTTCCTGCTCATATTCTTTTAATGCGAGTAAATTCACAGGACCCAGATTTTTGATCCGCTGTTTCAAACTATCGATGAGCTCTTCATCTGCTTGCGAGTCATATTCTGTGTCCATTTTTTCCCGTTGCAAATCGTGATTGTACTCCTCACCGATATGCCGATACAGATTATCTGCGTTCAATTTCAGCTCCGCAATTCTCAGATCGATATGATGAATCGACTCGGAGGTGGATTCCCGTTCGCTTCGCAATGACCGGAGTATCTTCTCCCGCTCATCGATTTGTTCTTTTAGCGATATTTGCTCATCTTCTATTTTGCTGACATCACTCTCGATATGTTCCTTCTTTGAATATTCCTCAGTCAGCGCCGCAGTTATTTCCTCGATTCGGATACCAAGCTCTTCAGCCTGCCTGCTGTTTTCTGTTCGCTCATCTTTCTTAGATTTGATAGATGATTCGCTTTCAGCGATAATTTGCCGGCTTCTCTCCAGATCGTTTTGCTTGCTTTTTAATTCACTATTTAATTGAACTAATTTCAATCTGGATTGTTGCACTTTTTCATAGAGCGTATCCCGTTTCGCAGCAATTTCCTCGATTGCTTTATTGGATTCAGCCACTTCTTCTTCTTTTGCTTCCTGCTCACCGGTTTCATCTTCCAATTGCCGCAAGGTCTGCTCAATAGTCGAATTCGCTGTTTCGATTTCCTCGCTTAATTGTTTTATTTCAGCATCAATTTTCCCGGCTTGCTCATCGGACTGGCTGATCTTGTATTGCAACTGAGAGATGTGGAGTTTCATATCGGCAATTTCTTTTTCCAACTCGATCATTTTTTTATCGAGCTCTGATTTTTTCTGTTCCGCACCCTGCTGATGCTGTTCCAATTCACGCATCCGATTCTCCGCCTTTTCCATCTGAGCATGGATTTCGCCGATCTTCTCCTTAAATTTCTTCACCTGATCCCGGCGCCCCACAAATCCGGATTCATCGTGAGTCTTTTGTCCGCCTTTGATACTCCCCCAGGATGTTAAAACTTCACCGGAGAGGGTCACAAAGCTCAGGGCATTATCCGGAGATACTTCAAATTGTTTACGGGCAGTCTCCAAATCCTCCACAACCACGAAATTCCGCAACAGAGTCGTAACAAGCGGTTCAAATGTGTCTTCACATCGTACAATATTTTTTGCAGGTCCGATAATTTTATCATCACCGCCAATATTCGTCTCCGCAGGGACCGGTGATTTACTCTCCAGTTTATCAAGCGGCAGAAAGGTGACAATTCCCTTACGGTTCGATTTCAAATTGTCGATTCCCACGAATGCCTGATTTGTGTCTTTCACGAGCAGATATGTGGCTGCCTCGCCCAGTACAGCCTCAATTGCCGTACGGTATTTGGCATCAACCGAAATTTTATCCGCTACCGTGCCGATGTAACCGTTGCTGTCCACCATCAGATGTTTCACACCTTCCGGATAATCGGCGTAGTTTTCAAGCAATTTGGTTAAAATACCAACCCGGTGTTGCAGCGTATCGATCTGGCTATATCCTTTTACGATATCATCTTTGAGTTGATTTTTCTCAGAGTCGATTTTTTCCAGTTTCGTCACCAATTCATGGCGCTCTGATGAAACAGTCTCAAATTTTTCTGATTTCGTCTCGAATTGTTGCTCTAATGCTTTAAGTTCTGTTTTATAACCGG
>WJJN01000747.1 GCA_014729735.1 Candidatus Zhuqueibacterota bacterium | reverse complement strand
TGTTTTCTACTTGCGCTTTGATTTGGTATAAGTATACCCCACTGGACACATCGAATCCCTTGTCATCTTTTCCATGCCAAGTAACGGATTGGAATCCTGCTTGTTGGTTTTCGTTCACCAATGTTTTTACTAATTTGCCAGTTACGTTATAAACAGAGATTTGAACATAAGAATTTATCGGTAATTGATATTTTATTTTTGTATCCGGATTAAAAGGATTTGGAAAATTTTGACCTAATGAGAATGCTGCTGGTAAGATTGCGCTTGTTCGATCTGATTCATCGACAGCAATCAGTGCGCTATCTTCTTTTACTATGATGTATTGATTTACAGCGACATTCGTAGAAACCTGCCGGATTCCCGACGGCCATCGGATAATGAGGCTGTCCACTGTCGTGTCATTAGCTAGACCAAAAGCAACTGGTAACATATTTTGTGAGGCTAAACCGGAACCACCATTTACTTCCCTGATTTGTGTAAATGATTCTGAAACCGCAGTAACTCTTGCACCAATACCGTCCCGATTACTGATGGTACCAACGGTTTTGACGATTAGCCAGTTGTTTGGTGTACCCTGATTTTGATATAGATAATTTTTGTCCGTATTTGCGACATATATGTCTAAATCGCCGTCTTTATCGTAATCTCCCACAGCAACTGCTGTACAGATACTATTATCGCTAAGACCTATTTCATTGCTGATATCTGTAAATGTTTCATCTCCATTATTACGATAGAGTATATCATTATAGTAACCGCCAATGTAGATATCAAGATAACCATCATAATCATAATCTAAAAAAGTAGCGGCTGCACCTTCATCTCTTTTTTCTATACCAGCTTGAATGGAGGTATTGGTAAATAATCCATATTTATTCATACGATAAAGACAATCACGTTTACCTAGCTCACCATTGGTAATAAATAAATCAAGTGCTCGATCATTGTTAAAATCTCCAAAAGAAACACTATGTGCATTGCCAGAATAGGCGATGTTAGCTCTAATTCCTACATCACTGAAAGTACCATCGCCATTATTTCTGTATAAGGCGCAATTTCCTATACGATTTGCTACGATAATATCTTGATCGTTGTCATTGTCATAATCACCAAAAGTTACACCGGCTGTCCAACCTGCTTTGTCTAGACCTGTAATAGCAGTGACATCCGAAAAGGTGCCATCACCATTGTTTCTATACATAACATTTGTCTCTTGATCGTTATCATTTGAAATATAAATGTCTAAGTAACCGTCGTTATCGTAATCTCCGAATGCTGAACAATATCCGATTCCGGAATGATTTACACCGGCAACTGATGAAATATTACTAAATGCACCTTTCCCATTATTATGATATAGTATATTGGCTTGCCCTTCATTTGTGACATAAATGTCGAGATATCCATCATTGTCATAGTCTCCAAAAATACTTCCTCCTCCCATTTGTCGATTTCCAACCCGTGCAGAAAAAGTAACATTCGAAAAAGTACCCTTACCTGTATTTTTATAGAGATTATTTGCTTGACCTCCATTCGTTAAATATATATCTAAATATCCATCATTATTATAATCTCCAAATGCCACTCCGCGTGAATTTTTACTGCTGTGGATATTTAAATTTTCTGCTAAATCTATGTAGAACGGTATGGAAGCATATGTGGTTGTGAATAATGTGTCATTTTTGTTTTTCTGATCATTTGATAAATCAGTAAAAAAAGTAAACCGGTAGTGCCCTTTTAGATCAGGTATAAACTCAGAGAAGGTTATCTTCTTATCTGAAGAGGCATCTAATAATTCCACTTGTTGCAGATCACGATAGATTTCATATCCTGACGTATCAATAATACAAACGACATTAAAATTATGTTCATTTCCAGCCCCGAAATTCTTTATCAAAATTTCGGGGATAAGCGGCAACCCAATCGTAGTCCTGTCTTTAGGAGAAAGAATACTAGCTACCATTACATCGTGTGCAAGAACAGATTCAGAAATATGAACAAGCTGATTTACAGCCACATGTGTCGTATCCTGCTTTATTCCTGAGGGCCAGTGGATAACGACACTGTCAATCTGTGAGAGTTGTCCTAATCCGAATTCAGCAATTAAGCTGCTTTGTGAGCCGTATCCAGCGTTTCCGTCAACTAATCTGCAGAAGCGTTGTCCATTGGCAAAAACTTCAATCAAAGTTCCAATCCCGTCTCGATTCGATAATATTCCCTCAACTTCCACTTGAAGCCAGTTATTACTTGTCCCGGTATTATAATACAAAACATTTGCTTGACCATAATTCACCAGATATATGTCCAAATCGTTATCGTGGTCAAAGTCTGCAACTGCTGCGCCGCGTCCCACGTTTGAATTATCAACACCAGCTTTTGCTGCAATATTCGTAAAAGTGCCGTCGCTATTATTGTGATAAAGTAAATTCTCGCCATCAGCATTGACAACATAGAAGTCTACATAACCATCGTAGTCAAAATCACCGTATGAACCGCCATATCCATCGCCATCATCACCGACTCCGGCAGCTTCGGTAACATTTGAGAATGTACCGCCATTATTTCTGTATAAAATATTCCCGAAAGCGTGAGGTGCTGAATTAATAATATATAAATCCAGCAATCCGTCATTATTGTAGTCGAAAATCATCGCATGATGCCCATTCCCACCATGACTAATGCCAACCGTTTCCGCAACTTCAGTAAATGTCGTGTCACCATTATTCCTAAAAAGATGGTGATTTTGCGTATGGTTCACTACAAACAAATCCTGATCATTGTCTCTGTCAAAATCCCAGAAAAAGGCAGCCGAACTGTTACAATCAAATTCCTGAACTCCGGTTCTGGCTGCGATATCTGAGAATGTCCCGTTACCATTATTTGAGTACAGGAAATTTGCGTGATCATATCTTGTTGCATAAATGTCAAGATAACCATCGTTATTATAATCACCAAGCGCCAGTCCCAGGGTATTTTCTTCACCGCCAAAGTTAGTCTGATTAGTAACCTCTGCAAAGCTTCCATTATCATTTCGATAAAGTGCAATTCCGTTATTATTTAATATAATCAAGTCCAGATCACCATCATTATCATAATCAAACCAGCCAGCGCTTCTTGAATCGTTACCATAATCTTCCAGACCCTCGTCAGGAGCGCGATCGCCAAATTTACCATTTTGGGCGTTATGAAACAATACATTATTTCCGTGTTTGGTATGGTAAAGATCAATATAATTATCTAAATCGTAATCCCCGACTGCCACCCCAAAACCATTTCCTGCATCAGCAACATCGGCAAAATCCGATGCATCTATAAAATGTGCTGTACTAATTTGAATTGACAGGGAATCATTCGAAGTGTTTTGGTCGCCAGCTAAGTTATGGAAAAATTTAAACAGGTATATACCGTCACCAGGAGTTGCAAATGCTTTAAATGCAACCTCAATTTCATCGAACATTTCAATTCTTGGAATGGATTGGGTATGACGATAAACTTCCTGACTGGTTAGAGAATCAATTTTATCAACAGTACAGGTCACGTTAACATTGTTTTCATTATTTTTTCCGAAATTATTTAGTTGAATTTTCGGCACGACTAATGCAGCAGGATTCATGTTATTTTCAGGAGATAAAATGGATTGAACTGCCACATCGTGATCAGCTAAAGTCGGAGCTGTGATAATTGTTTTATCCAGTGCGAAATTTCTAGATCCTTCATACCATTTAGAATAATGATTCGTAAAAGTGACATCAACTAAAAAATCGCCTGAATCTATAATTGCAGGAACAATAAATTCCGTATAATCAGACGAATTAATTTCGATCCGTTTTGCTTCTAGATTTTTACCAACTATCAGATCGCATTGCGGCCAGCCATTTACGTTCGTACCTTTTGCAATTAAATTAAATGCGTAAGTTCTTTTTTCAGGAAAATGAACTGATTGATTTGAAACCAGCGAACCATTAGACCTAAGCCACCACCCGACAATGCCATCGGTATCATAAATATTGGCAATCGGTGTCATATCATTTTCTGCCTCCAAAATTGAGATAAGTTCAACGTCTTCTGGTAAAATATTAATCTCTATACTGTCCTGATTCGTCATACCGAAGTTATCTTCACCAGAGAATAGAATTGTGTGTTTACCAGCCAATAATGTATTCACCGTGATCGTATCTCCTCGTCCCAATTCACCTTGCAAACTGGAATACCAAACTAACGAACTATCGGACAGAGACCCTTCCTCCTGGTCATTAGCATATCCAATAAATGTAATTGGCTCTTCATATTCAAAGATAATCTGTTCCGGTTGGAGAATCTGTACAATCGGAGGTAAATTCTGGATAGTATAATCCCATACACCATTATAGGATGTTCCGGCAAAAAGATGATAGTGATCATTCGGATGAATTGCCAAATTAAATATATATCTTGAACTAAGACCGCGGTTTAGACCAGCCCAATTCTGTGCGCCATTTATGCTTATAAATACTCCACCATCAGCATCTCCAAGACTTCCCGCATAAAGAATATCCGGATTCAAATCATCAATAATTAAATCATATATATAATAACCGCGCAATCCTGAGTATTCCCAATTATCTCCTTTATCATGACTTTTAAAAACACCATATTTATAAGTCGAGGCATAAATAATATCTGGATTCACGATATCAATTGCTAATTCAACAATTTCATAGTTTTCAATATTTTTGTCGATCAATACCCAGTCAATGCCTCCATTTTCGGTTCTATATATGCCTTCATCCCAAATTCCTTGGTAAATTGTATCTGGGGAGAATGGATGGATGGCAATGGCTCCATTCAGATATTTCCCTTTGAAACCGATGCTCTCCCAGTTTCCTCCTCCATTTTTTGTCCGATACAGACCATTTAATGTAGTAACGAATAAAGTATTAGGATTCCAGGGAGCTATTGCAAGTGAAGTAGCAGTCAGAATATTCTCGAGACCGGTATTGATCGTTTGCCAAGTCCCTGCACCATCAGTACTTTTATAAACATCTGCATCTGAACAACAATACACAATATTTGAATTTGAAGGGTCGACAACAACTGAATTAACACTCAGGTTTAATAATCCATTATTCTTCTGCTCCCAGCTTTTTCCCCTATCTTGACTCCTAAAGATACCCCCATTTCTAGAAGCTGCAAAAATGATATCAGCATTATCGGATGCGATAGCAATCTCTACTATTCGATTTTTAGAATTCATTTTTAGGTGACTCCACGTCTCACCTGAATCAAAGCTTTTAAATATACCATTACAATAGGTACCAACAAACAATATATTGCTACTTTGGGGATTTTGCTCAATATCATATACTGTGTAAGATGGGATTCCTTCAATGTGATTCCAAGTACTGCCTCCATCCAAAGTTTTGTAATATCCTTCTCTTGTACCGACATGAATACACTGTGGATCAGTAGGATCGACTTTTATTCCCCAAAATACTCGTTTGCCCTCAAGTCCGATTAATGACCAATTTGCTCCCTGATCTGTACTACGATACAGTCCGTTGGAACCGGCATATAAAATATCAGGATTTGACGGATCCACTGCTAACCCATAGATGTATGGATAGTCCGGGAATCCGCTGTTGAGGGAATCCCAAGTATCGCCTGAATCTTCGCTTCTCCACACACCTTGCATGTCAGCCGCATAAATTATATTAGTATCTGTGGGATCAAAGATTAATTTGGTGAACCACTGTCCCGAATCCAGAACAGTTCTCCAAGTCTCTCCACCATCTTCCGATTTTAAGATTTCATTTGTTGCACCAATATAAATAACGTCAGAATTTTCAGGATTTATAATTATCCCATAACTTAAATACTGAGCTGAAATATTTTTGTCTTTTTTATGCCAGGTTGCTCCCGAATCCGTACTTTTGTAAAAGCATTTATAATCCATTGCATAAACAATTTCAGGATTGTTGGGATCAATTGCGATTGTATTAATATAGCGCACCTTTAATGCCTCGACAAAAGTCCAGGTCATGCCGGCATCAATGCTTTTGTATAGCCCAATTCCATCACTGATAGCGTACACAATATTGCTATCGCTAGGAGCAACAACTATGGATAAGAAAATTCCCCCTAAATAAGGTCCGTTTGTTGTCCATTCATCATTGCCCAAATTTATTGATAATTCTTCTATCATTGATTTTTTAAAGTTTGTAGTGCCCTCATATCCTGCTTTATGTTTCAATTCAAATTTATGCATTCTTTGATCCAAAGAGAGCAAGGAATCATTAATGAAATATTTTCTGCTTCTAAAATCATTATATTTTATAAGTTGTGCAAATAAAAAAGAACTGTCACAAAGCAGAAAAGTCAATATACTAAAAAGGGTAAATAAGTTAATTTTCAAACCATTTTTGGATTGTGTTGATTTCAGACGCATTTTTTTCTCCTTTATTAGATCTATGACTTGATTAAATTTATTCTAAAGCTAATTTAGCCAATTATTACGATTTTTAATTATTTCTAAGCAAACAAAATACCAATTACATTTTCTAAATTTTTTTCATAAAAAAGATTGTTATTTCATTGGTAAAAATTTCATTTGTTTATGTATTTAAATAACTTACATGATTTTTGTAACAAGAACCCAAAAAGCGGATTTCACATAATGAATTTTAAAAAGAGGACAGAATCTGTCAGAAATTCCCAACACACTGTTGGTTATTTCCGATATGAGAGGATAGATTAAAGGGATGTTTTTGCAGAAAAATGTGCAGGCTAAATCCCCAGCTCACGGATTTTTTCGTGCAGGTAGCTCCGGTTGAGGCTCAGGCGTTGGGCGGATTTGGTGATGTTGCCGCTGCATTTGTTCAGGATGTGGCGGATGTAGTGGGCTTCGAAATGGCGGCGGGCGTCTTCCAGTGTCAGATCGGAGGAGATGTCTTCGTAGGGGATTAATTTTGGTGTTGCGTGATTCCACCATTGATGCAGCTCCCACACATCGATGGTTTCGGAGGTGGACATGATGGCGATTCGCTCCATTAAATTTCGCAATTCCCGGATGTTACCGGGCCACGAATAACTCTGCAATTCCTTTAGCGCTTCTCTGGTGAGCATTTTCTGCGGAATTAGATTTTGCCGGCTGTATTTTTTGAGGAAATAGCGGCACAACAGTGGGATATCCTCTTGATGGTCTTTTAACGCAGGAACAATGATTTTAATGACATTCAATCGGTGGTACAGGTCTTCTCTAAAAATACGGTTACTCACTTCCTGCGCGAGATTTTTGTTTGTCGCTGCAATCACGCGAACGGAAACATTGATCGGTTGCGTTGCGCCGACTTTCTGGATGTCGCCGGTTTCCAGCACTCGCAACAGTTTTGCCTGAGCGCCCGGGCTCATATCGCCGATTTCATCCAGAAAAATTGTACCATCGTTAGCGATTTCAAATTTGCCCTTTTTATTGGAAGTGGCGTTGGTAAACGCACCTTTTACATGTCCGAACAGCTCGCTCTCCACAAGAGTGTCCGGCAGAGCGGAGCAGTTGACAGTAACAAGCGGTGATTCATTTAAGCGACTGTTGACATGAATTTCTCTGGCAACCAATTCCTTGCCGCTGCCGCTTGCGCCTTCAATTAAAATTGTGGAATTTAGCAGAGCGACTTTCCGGATTTCCTGGCGCAATCGCTGCATCGGTTGGCTTTCTCCCAACAATTCCGGCGTGGAATCTGTTTCCTGTTTCAGCTTTATATTTTCACTTTCCAGACGGCGTTTATTGAGGGCGTTTCGGATGCTCACCGGCAACCGCTCCTCAACCTCTTCACGGGCGACAAAATCGAACGCGCCGAATTTCGTGGCTTCAACCGCATTGCGGATCGTGGCATGACTGGTAACCACGATCACTTCGGGTGTGCGCTTCTTTTCTTTGAGTCGCTCCAATACGTCCATGCCGCCCATACGGGGCATGGTTAAATCTAACAGCAGCAGGTCAAAATCAGTAATACTCAATTTTTCCAGAGCATCGACTCCATCAACTGCCTGCTGTGATTTATATCCCAAATCTTTAATAATATCTGTCAGTACAAGTCGGAAATTTACATCATCATCAGCGATTAAAATTTTTATAAGATGATTATTCATTTCATGATTCCGGTAATTGTTTTCAAATGATTAAAAAATTTCGGCAAATTCTATTCCAAAAAGCGCGATCATTTGTGGACTGGAATCCCGATGGTTACCGTGGTACCGACTTTGACTTTGCTGCGGATATCGATGGAGCCTTCGAACCAGTGCAATATTTCTCTTGTCAGAGCCAGTCCGATTCCCGATCCATCCGGTTTTGTGGAATGTCCCACGGTAAATGCTTTTTCCAGTTCAGTGTGCGGAATTCCCTTTCCGTCATCCGCTATCTCGATAGTAATCAATTGATGAAATGATTTGGTTTTCTGCTCAAATCTGTCCTCGATATTGGTGGAAATAAGCACCTGTCCGTGTGAATCCGTAGCATCTACTGCATTTCGAACGACATTTTCCAGCGCCATAGATAGCAAATCATGAACAATGCGTGTGTGCGGCAAATCCGGGTGCAGGTTCAATTTTATATCGCATTCTGTTTCGTGCTCATTCTTCATATTGACAGCTAATTTTCGAATCATTTCGTTAATATCACACGGTCGGGGTTTGCGTTGCCAGGCATCGATAAACGCGAGGAACCTTGTGGCGGATGTTTTAGTTTTACCGACTTCTTGTTCAATGATGTTGAATTTTTCAGCGATCTGATCTGCTTCTTCATTGTTATGCTGCAACCGATGCAGCAAAAGCTGTGACGTGGTGAGTGGATTCTTTAAATTATGGATCATTGCCCGAATGATTGTAAGCCAGGTGGTAAATCGATTGAATATATCTTTTTCCGCCTCCCGGAAAATGACGATAATTCTATTATTTCGAAAAACAGATGGAGAAGTAATAATATCGAGGCTGACATGTTTTATAGAACCGTCCGGCAGCGACAATTCAATTGAGCCGGGATTTTTGCCCGAACGATAATTGTCGATCGCCAGTATTAATTTATTCGCGTTTTCTTCTCCAAAAATGGGTTGCAGTGCGTGAGAAATATGGAGGGTTCGAACGCCAAACATTTTTCTAACATCATCGCTGATTTGATGAAGCCGAATTTTACGATCGATTTCGATCCAGGGAATGTCCTGGTTTAATGAGGCACTGTGGTGGATTAATCGATGCCCTAATCGAAAAAGTATAAATAGGATGATGAATAATCCTGAAATGCTAACCAGGATCACAGGATTTTTTATCCGGTAGAACAGGTAAAAGGGATTTTTTGTATAAAGTAATGTTTCACAACCGCTTCCATTGATAAGGTTGGCAACTAATAACGGCTTCTCCTTCCCGCGATGTACTATGTGCGCAGTCCGGGAATTACTGGAAATGGCGTTCACGGACAAGTCGGATTCGATAATGTGAAATCGATCATATCCGCGGATGATGATTTCCTTGCTTCCGTCAAAATTGATATCATGAACCGTCACTGGTATATTCGGAAAAATTTTCCCGCTATTAAGAGAGGTTTTCTTTTTAAGTTTCAATCGATTTGTTGCGCGATCAATTGAATAAAGAAAGCCAGAATATTGATGATCGATTAGCAGGAATTCCCAGATACCATCACGATCAAAATCATCCATTGCATAGGCATAAAATTTTTGCGGCAACGGATCGATAATTGGTTTTAGCGTATAATTTGCCGGCTCCAGTAAATAAATCATACTGGGATTTTGCTGTGCTCTTTTGGAGAAACAATTCTTAATGATGATGCATTCATCCACATTATCATGATTAATATCTCCGACAAATGGGACTACATGTGCTCCGGCAGTGCCCACCGAATCCCGAAACAAAAGCTTTCCCTGGTGATTGAAAACAAACAGATACGCGATATCATCCTTTGTGCCGTTTATCGGCTGTGTTACATTTTCCGGTGTGGAACTTCCGATGATATATTCATTGCTGCCATCGCCATTAATATCACCGGTAATCCAGTAGGTCGGTGCTGCTCCCATTTTATGCGACCAGATGATTTTGCCTGAAGAAATATCGAACGCGTAAATGCCCCGCGGGGATTTTCCATAAGAAGTGCAGACGATGAATATAAGTTCTTTAGTACCATCGCCGTTCACATCGCAGTGATCTATTAAATAGCCGCTGCAATTCCATTTTTCGATATTTTCGATACTGTGCTCATCGGTCGTTATTGCTGCAAATTTGGCAATAGAATTATTTTTTATCGTTCTGATATCAATGTAAGCTGTATCGGATCGAAGAATCCACACCACAATCTCATCAACTCCATCTCCTGTCACATCACTAAAATTAAGATTATAGAGAATGCCGTTATAGCTATATTCCTGTATCGGAATCAATTCATCATTCAGCATTTCAATTTGTGTTGCATTATGTTCTTGATGTGTGAATCGGTTAAATCTCGTATAAATTTCCGAATAGCCGTTTTTGTCAGAATCATTTACTTCGAAAAAAGTATGCAGATATGATTTTTGTTTTTTTAAAACGAAGGGATAATTTTCGGGAATTGAATGATCGAAAATGATTTGAATACCAAAAATGAATGTTATGATGATAAAAAAGGCAGCGAGGAGGGACAGTATATTGAAGTATCGCCGAACTTTGGAAATCATTCTACATGAACCTCAATTCGATGGAATGAGATGCCAGGATTTTATTCTAAAGTATGCAGAGATTACAAAATTCAAAATCCGTTAGATTTTAATCCGATGTCGTATCTTAAACTTAAAAATAAATTGCGTATTTGTCAAATAGTTTTTAAATAAAATTGCTATTTGTTGCTCACCATTCCCGATCCCCAAAATAATCCGAAACCACCTGATAAAAATCATCCCGCATTTTTTCTGCATCTATGCTGGAATAGAAATTTACGTTTCGAGCCGTGTTTTCCGGCGGCGTGCGGACGGTGATTTCCGTGGCATACCCGGGATGCAACAGCGCTTCGATGACAGATAAATCCCAGATAACCCGCGCATATCTGCCGGAGTCGATATGGTTGAACCAGCGTTGATACAAAAACTCCAGTAACGGATGCTTGCCGGAAAATTTTTGCTGCAGTGCTTTGAAATCAAATTGCAATGCAGCAGCAACATTTACCGGCATGATATGCAATTCCAGGCCTTTGGTATCCAATAAAACGTTTATTGCGTGGATATCATTGATGCAATTGAAATCCGCTTTTTTCCATATTCCGGTCTCAAAGTTATATGTCGTTCCGAGCAGGTACACCTTAATTTTATCCACAATCGACGGGTCAATCAGCAGCGCGGACGCGATATTGGTGGAGGCGCCTAGCGTGATTACAGTCAGTTTTTCTCCGGCTGGCATTTTATGCGCTTGATCGATGATATGATAAGCAGCCGCGGAATGCTGGGCAATATCCTGTCCCCAATCGTACAGCCTGAAATGTGCGCCCCTCGGATGTGGAATATCCGTTTTATTCAAATAAGACAGCAGCAGCACATTCAGCCGGTGGCTGTCCTCCAGCGTGTTTGGCGTCGCCCAGTGGCTGTATTGCCAGTGACACGAGGATAACCCCAGCATCTCGAATTTCGGATCGATGAGGCATCGGACAATAGCGTACAAATCATCGACTTCATTGCCGGTATCGGCGTCGATGATGACCGGGATTTTGGATTGGGCGTGAACGCTATTAGTTGAAGCGAATTGAAGAAGAAGATTTGTTAAAAGTGAAAGAACAAAAATTTTGCAAAATAGTTTGGTCATGAAACTCTCCTCATTTTTTAATTTTCTCAATACTCTTGCTAGCCCGATCCGCCCTCTTCAACAACGTTGGAATCCTGCTCTCGCCGTGCATTCGCATGATATTATTT
>WJJN01000746.1 GCA_014729735.1 Candidatus Zhuqueibacterota bacterium | reverse complement strand
TTCATTATGTGGAACGGGATCATTATATTTGCAGTGCTCGCAGTGCTAATCGGAATTGCCGTTACTGCGTGGAATAAAAAAATCGATCCGAATCAATTGAAGCAATTTGTACCGCCCTATATTCACCGAATGAAAGAGCGCGAGCGCATCAAAAAAGAATTGGAGATTGCGCGCAAGGTACAATTGAGTTTTCTGCCAAATGAAGTACCACGTTATCCCGGCATCGAGGTATCGACAGTCTGTATCCCGGCAAATGAAGTCGGTGGCGATTATTTCGATTTTATCGACCTGGGCGATGATAAATTCGGAGTGGTGATCGGTGATGTTTCAGGCAAGGGAATTCCTGCGGCATTTCACATGACATTGACCAAAGGTTTTCTCAAGGCGCAGGTCAAGGAATCCTATTCCCCGCGGGATGTACTTGTAAAAATGAACGAGCTGTTTTACGAAAACGTGAGACGCGGTAATTTCATCAGCATGATTTATGGTGTATTCGATCTGAAAGATCAGAGTTTTACATTCTCACGCGCCGGGCACAATCCCGTGATAATTCGTTCGGATCAAAAGCAGAAAATTGAACAGCTATGCCCTAAAGGTATTGCCCTCGGTTTGGAAAAAGGAGCGGTTTTTGGCAGGTTTATCGAGGAAATGCAGATAAAAATATCAAAGAACGATATGTTTGTACTGTACACCGACGGCGTGTCCGAGGCAATGAACGATGACAAGATTGAATTTGGTGAAGACCGGCTGGAAAACATTGTGAAGGCAAATTCATATCTTTCGGCTAAGGAAATGATTGAACTTATTCAACAAAAGATCCGTGATTTCGTCGGCAATACGGCACAGCATGATGACATGACCATGATCATCGTAAAAATCTTATGATAGATTTTTGTTGACATAATGAAAACAATTAATTATATTGATGAATACCCAAGTTAGAATAATGAAACAAATAAAAATTTGACTCGGGTAGATTATATAATCGTGAAAAGCCGTCTGCCGCTTATGCTGGCATGATATACAGAAGGAAACATATTCTTCAAATTTCTCAAATCTTAGGAGGAGATTTCTATGGAAATGTTTGAAGTGGGTCGTTCGGATGACGGAGATATTTCGATCCTCTACATAAAAGGATATTTGGATGCTCATACGGCGCCGAAACTGGAACAGGAATTGCAAAACTTGATCGATGAAGGAAAGTACAAAATTATTGTCAATTTTAACGAGCTTTCCTATATCAGCAGCGCCGGATTAGGAGTATTTATGGGATTCATCGAAACGATACGCGAAAAAGAGGGGGATATAAAATTATCGAGCATGAATCCCAAGATATTTCGGGTATTCGACCTGTTGGGTTTTCCAACGCTCTACGATATTTTAGATACTGATGAAGAGGCGAAAAAGAAATTTGCCTGATCCTTACTAAATCATAAAGTTAATTAAAGGTGGTGAGAAAATTGCCAAAGTCAGAAATAAATTATCAACTCAAAGTCCCCAGTCAAACGGATAATCTGGAACTAATACGCGAATTTGTGTCACGAGTAGCTGCCAAAATGGGATTCGATAGCGACGAGGTCAATAAAATCGAACTGGCTATCGATGAAGCCTGCACGAATGTTATCAAGCATGCGTATGAAAAAAATTCCAAAAAACCTATTGACATTGCTATTAAACTGGATTATGACAAATTAACCATCTTCGTCACCGATCAGGGTAAAGGTTTCAATGTTGATGATATTAAAACCCCGGATATGAAAGAGTATCTTGCTGAAATGCGAGTCGGAGGACTGGGCATTTTTTTAATGAAGAATTTGATGGATGAAGTGAAATTCGAAATCAAACCGGGCGTACGAAATCAGGTGAAAATGGTTAAATATTACATGAAAGATAATAAAAAAGTAAAAGAAGAACACGACGATGTTACCCGCTGATCCCAATATTCCGATTAAAGATGATGAGGAAGTCATTAGCCGCAAACTGGACGAAAAGCTAATGGAGCTTCACTCCTTATTCGAGGTGAGTCAAACCCTCAACTCCTCTCTTAAATTAACCGCAATTCTGGATAACATTTTATTGACGCCGATGGGCAAAATGTTAATTAGCCGGGGCATCGTTCTCCTCCAATACAAGAAAAACATATTCCGAGTTGAGACATTAAAAGGATTGCCCACATCCGTTATCGGAGATGAGATCAAAATTGAATGCACATGCAGCGGTCCACAGTTTGTCGACCAGATCGATGAAACCGATAATCCCTGGATTCAATATTTCCGCGAAAAATCCATCGAGCTGGTTATCCCCATCCGTAGCAGTAACAAAATCCTGGGCATGATCGGTTTCGGGAAAAAAATCTCCAAAACAAAATACCTGCAATCCGAACTAAATTTCCTCAATTCACTATCCAATATCGCTTCCAGTGCGATTGAAAATGGGCTTATGATTATCGAATTGCAGGAAGTCAATCGCAAGCTGGACAAAAAAGTACAGGAATTAAATACTTTATTCGATATTGGCAAAGAATTGAATTCAACACTGGATTCGGACAAAATCCTGAACCTGCTGAGTTATGCTATCATGGGTGAAATGATGATCAATCGCGCCATGGTATTCACAAGGGAAAACGATCATTTTGAATTAGCCATCTCCAAGGGACACCGCTCGACCGCGGACCTCTCCGAATTTAAGAATACTCAAGAATTAAGCACTTTTCAACAAATCAGTGAATCATTTCAGTTAAGAGATCATCCACAAAAGTCTCCGATTATTGATAAACTATATAAAGCCGGTTTCCGGGTGATTGTGCCGATGCGAATTCAGGATGAAACAAAAGGCATTTTGACGATTGGCGAAAAAATCAATAAGCAGGATTTTGTACAGGAAGAGCTGGAATTTTTATATACACTCGGAAATGAAGCCATGATCTGTCTCGAAAATGCCAGGCTGTTCGAAGAAACTCTGGAAAAGCAGCGCATCGAAGAAGAGCTGGAATTGGCACGGGAAATACAGCAACGGCTGCTGCCGAAAAGCTGTCCTAAAATACCGGGCTTTGAAATCGCCGCAATGAATATTCCCAGCAGGCAGGTTGGCGGCGATTATTACGACTGCATCTCGCTGGACAGCAATCGCACCTGCCTTGCTATTGCAGATGTTTCCGGCAAAGGCATTCCGGCATCCCTGCTGATGTCGAACGTGCAGGCAGGGCTCCACGCGATGATCGATTCCGGGATGCGCCTCAGCGAGATTGCGGCTAAAATTAACAATATGGTGCATCGAAATACCGGTTACGACCGCTTCATTACATTTTATTTTGGCATTCTGGAGCATGATTCGAGAAAATTCGGCTGCGTGAATGCCGGACATAATCCGCCTTATTTATTCCATCAGGACGGATCATTTCAATTATTGGACAAAGGGGGACTCATTTTGGGCATGATGCCCAATATTGTGTATCAAAAAGAGGAAGTACAGTTACAATCGGGTGACTGGATTATCATGTTCACGGACGGTGTTTCGGAAGCAATGAACGAGCATGATGAGGAATTTGAAGAGCACCGCATCGAAGAAATCGTAAAAGCGAATTTGCAGGCATCGGCTGAAGAGATGAAAGATGCGCTTTACAAGGCTGTTAAAAATTTTACCAAAGGAGTTCCCCAGAGCGATGATATTACGATGGTAATTGTAAAGGTTTTACAATAACTCGGCTGTTAGCCGTTAGCTATAAATTCTTATTCGTGATTTGTAATTTGATTTTTGGAATTTGCCGAATTTCGATTTAGAAATTTAGGAAAAGGAAAGAACATGGCATCTATCTTAGTAGTCGACGACGATAAAAACATCTTGTTATTTCTGCGGGAAATCCTTGCGAGAATGGGACATGAACTGACCACAGCAGACAACGGCGCAAAAGCGCTTGAAATTCTTGAAGAGAAAGGCTTTGACTTGATTGTCTCCGACCTCCAGATGCCGTGGGTCGATGGAATTAGTGTTTTGAAAGCCAGCAAAAAGAAAGATCCGGATACCGAAGTACTCATTCTAACCGGATATGGCAGCATTAAATCTGCGGTTCGGGCGATGAAAGCCGGCGCGTTCGAGTATCTCTCCAAACCGGTGGATGTGGACGAGCTGCGTATCAAGGTGAACCAGGCGCTGGAACACCGTGACATGAAAATAGAGATCGAAAGGCAGAAGCAGGAGTTAACCGAGTTCAATGAAATGATCGCCCGGGATTTGAAACTGGCTGAACAGGTACAGGATTCGCTGGTTCCACAGCCGTTCGAAAATCATCGTATCGGAGTTGGTGTAAAATATATGCCCATGATCGGGGTTGGCGGTGATTATGCCGACATTTATTTCGACGGCTTGCGCACTGTCTATCTGACCATCGTAGACGTGACCGGGCACGGCATCACAGCCGCGCTGCTGGTGAATCGCGTTTGTAATGAAGTAAGAAAATTAATACGTGACCAATTAGAACCAAATCAGATAATCACAAACCTCAATAATTTCATCGT
>WJJN01000745.1 GCA_014729735.1 Candidatus Zhuqueibacterota bacterium | reverse complement strand
GGAACGAGATTTCCGTCTCCCTGTAATTCGATTCCGATGCTGCGATCATTCAGATCTTTGCGTCTGACGCCGTTAATCACCCATTCGCTTTTTCCTGCATGCCAGGCGGTGTCCAGATCACGAACCATCTGCACGATCGGTCGCTCGATGCGCGCGATGATATATTGTGCAGAAACCTGGTTTGAAGTTCGCCATTCTGCCGGTTTAAACCAGTTAATTGTTCCCTGAAAGCTGTTTATCTGCCCGTTCCGGCTTCCTGTATGATGAACGATAATCATTTGATTTGCAATCTTACCGGGATCGAAAAATCTGCTTGGGATCCACTCAATTTGAAAAGCCATTTTATTTCTCCTCTTTTTTTGAATTATCATTGAAAAACTTGGTGATTTCATCTTGCGCAAAATAAGGAAGCTCTGTCGCCTCCCCATCCGGTGAAATTATTTTCATCCCATAATTTCGAGGCATTATTTTGCCAATTCTGCACGCATTTATCTCTTCTTTTTCAAATGCCTCCATCAATCCTTGACTCACAGATGCATTGCAGACAATTAGTAACGCGCCGGAAGCGATAATACCCAGCGGATCCAGTTCATAAACATCGCATAATAGTTTGCATTCTGCCAAAATATCGATCATATCATATTCAATTTTCAATCCGACGTTGGCTGCTTTCGCGATTTCAAAAAGTCCGGCTGCAATTCCTCCTTCAGTCGGATCGTGCATCGCGTGGATGTCATCGAATCCAGTGGCAATTTGTGCTTCGTGAAGTACGCTAATTCCCGGATCGTACAGATAGTTTTTGCTTTGCTGCACCAGTTCGCTCGAAAACATTTCTGTCAATTCGGCTTCTCTTTCGCGGGCGATAATCGAAGTCGCTTCAATGGCAATGCCCTTCGTCAGTAGAATATCATCACCGGCACCAACTTTGACGGTATCGACAAACTTGTCTTTCTCTACCTCTCCTAACATCATTCCGATTATAATAGGTCGCTGTAAACCATAGGTTATTTCCGTATGTCCGCCGCAAAAAGCAATATTCAGTTTTTCACACGATTTGTGTAGTTGTGAAAAAATAGCATCAACCATTTTTCTGGTGGTATTGTTCTCCGGGAGCAACAGCGTTGCCAGAAACCATTTCGGAAGACCTCCCTTGCATGCGATATCATTTGCATTTATATTTATCGTATAATAACCAATCTCATCAGTCACAAACGTAATCGGATCTGTTTTTGCAAGAAGATATTTTTCGCCAACATCAATTACAGTTGCATCTTCCCCGATTTTCGCCCCGACGATCACATCCTCCGGTTTCATAGTGTATTTTTCGAGCAGCGGTACCAGAATTTCGTGTGGCAGCTTGCCTGTTGGCAAAAATTTTTTTGATTTTTTCATACCGTAAATTTTGTTGAAAATAACAGTTCCTTCACCTGCGAATCTAACAGGAACGAAACTTTTTATAAACATTCATTAAAATACTACAGAATAGCAAAAATAGCAAGCAAAAATTTAAAATGAGGATATTAATACAATTTCAGGTTGGATGTCCGGATAATATTGAGTTGGTCAGGATATACCGTAAAAGAATGTTATTGCTGAATTCCGAACTATTTCCCAAAATTAAAAGCCTGTTTATAGACTACATTTCCGGCAGCAGGATCGCTGTAACCGAAATCTTTCCAGTTTTTAATCCGGCGGAGCAGGCACGATTCCATTGCTGCACTTCGCAAAGTCGAAGAAACAATGGATGCATCGACAACTTTGCCTTCAGGATCGACCGTGAAACGAATGATGACTCTTCCACGAACTTTGGGATTGATTTTCAACTCCTGTTTATAGCAGTCCTGCAATGCAAGCTTGTGCGATTGTACAACTTTTATCACACTTTTTGCAGTTCGCTGCTTTTGATCGGCAGCCGGATTTCTGAGCTTTGCCAACGGACTATCAGGAACTTCTTCGAATTCCATCCGTCTTTCCATGTCTTCGGTTTTAGCTGTTTCCAGGGGCTGAATATTGTTCGCAAGTTTTATCCGGTCATGTTCAGCGAGGTTACGTCCCCCCTTTACTTTCTCCTGCTGCATTTCTTCAGCCTTTTTCCGTTGATTCAGGATATATTCTGCTGTATTGTGCCGCGGCACCTGGATCGAGCTCAATTTGGACAGGACATTGGCTAAATGATCATCGTTCAAATCAGCATAACCGAGAATATCATCCACAAACTCCTGATCCTGCTTTTCCTTTTTGCTGCCGATCATCCCGAGTAATCCAACGGAAGTCAGCTCTTCTGCTGCGTCCGATTCCTTTTGTGCATTTTCCTGAACGATATCTTCAAGGTCTTTTGAAAGCAGTTCCTCCACTTCAGACGCTGTTTCCGGCTTGGAGCGCCCCGCGCTTTTGGGAACGCTCGGATCAAATCCCGGCATCTCCTTTATCGATTTCAATGTATTGTCTGCAAATGTTTCCATCCATTCGGAAATGCTTGCAATCGTTTCCGGCTCGCTCTCCGCTTGTGGATAGGCTGGTTTCGGAGTGATGAATTCTGTCGTCGGTGGTTCATCGGTCAACAAGAGATCGACGTACTGCTTCTGTAATCGGCTGATTGTATCGGAATCGTATTCTGGCGGATATTTTTTTTCGAGATAAAATATTCCCAGCGTGTGAACAAGCAGAGAAAAAATAAAGATGAGCGTGAAGCGGAAATCTATTGATTTGATTATATTCTTTTTGAATTCTTTGGGAAATTTGCTGATCCCATAATTCTCCGAAGAGTCGTGTCGTTTAAAGAGGGTAGTTACTAATTCTTGTGAAGAATCATTGTCGATTGTCGCTCCTGATTCTGAATTATTTAAAAATTCTTCCACTCTGTACTCCGTTCTAAGCTGCAATTTATATTTCTACATAAATGAAAATGTATAATATAGAGGATTATCTATAAAAGTCAAGTATAAAATATTTTACTAAATCATTTAAATAAACAGGTTATTCAATAATTGAAAACGACCTGTCCAAATCCAGGTCTGCTTTCGATATTCTCATTCCCTGCTCGATATTTAGAAATTCGGTTTTTAAAAATGACTGCGCCTTTTTGATATCCATCGAAACGTCTTTTGGGCGTTGGGCAGCGGTTTCTATATCATACATCGATATTTTTTGAAAAAGATCTGTTGAAAAATTGAATATATGCGCCATTACGTTGCCAAAATCATACCGATTGATACGCTGGCTGCCGCCGAGGTTCACAGTTCCTGTGAAAGAATTGTCACATAGCTCAATGAGCGCCTGTGCGAGATTATTCACGAGGATCGGGCTCCTGTATTGATCGTGAAACAGTTTCACCGGTTGTTTCAGGTTGATACGATTGAGAATACCTTGAGAAAAAGAATTTGAGCGGGTTAACGGTGTTCCGTATATTAGTGCAGCTCGCGCAATCACATAATTATGACAGGATTTTCTCAATTTCTCTTCAGCAAGAATCTTGGTCTCCCCATAATAATTGATGGGCGCCACCGGATCATCTTCCGTGTAAAAACTATGCTCCCCGTCGTAAACCATATCCGTGGAAACGAATACAACTCTAAAATTATTGGTGTTTGAAAGCTCTATCCACTTATCAATGGATTGTACATTCACGGCAAAGGCAAGATTCCGATTTATCTCACATTCGTCAACCGAAGTGAGCGCTGCAGTTAATACGACAGCATCCGGCGCAGAATGCGACACCGCCTTTTTGATCGATTCGGAATCCGACAAATCGATATGCTGCCAGTGAACACCGGGAACATCATACTTGCTTGTGTGATATGTAGCGGTTACATCATAGTTCGATTTTACCTGATCCAGCAAATGTCCGCCTACAAAACCGCTTCCTCCAGTGATCATCAGACGTTTTTTCATTATTCCTCCAGTTCAAAATGAATTTTCTCTGTGGCTGTTTCATCTGCATTGAGATCTGTAATTCGGAGCGTCAATGAATAATCTCCCGCAGAAAAGGAGCCAAGTCCGATTTGCTGATATTGATACTCTGTTACCGAGTTGCCCTCAAAAGGATACGATGTTGTGATGTCGCCCGAAGGACTGATTAAACGCAAACGCTGTAATATTTTCTTAACAGGGCTTTCATCCATTTTATTGGGACTGATGGTGTATTCTACGTTAAATGAGGTCAAACCGTTCTCATTTTTTTGAAGATTATAAATTTCGTAATAAATGAAAACCGGATCGCCGGCATTAAATCGTTTCAAAGGATTGGGCAGAATTTCCAAATCTTCTCGAGTATAGTAGTAGCCCTCAGATGTGTCTCGTTCAATCCGAAATGCCAGTTGAACGTTACTTAACGCAAGTCCATTTCCGCTAATCGAACTGATTTCAATGTTCCTGCGGAGGGAGGCGTGTTTCTTTGACTCCGGATCCTGCACTTCAAATATCAATTGATATGAACCGGACCTGTTTTCAAATTCTGCCTGATTCAGCAAATACTTTTCATTGCTGACCTTATATTGATCGGTTTCATTAAATTGAACAGGTTTCGAGGATTGGAAAACTCTGTGCCCATCTTCATTTAAAATAAAAATCCCCTGATTTAGCACGGATTGCCATTTATTTTCGCGATAGACAAAATGGATGCTGTCTGCAGGAATAGCATAGCTGAGACTAAGTTTGGTTTTGTTACTGCTTCCTCGGAATTCAGAAATATCCGTAGCGATTTCAATGATTCTATCTTGCTGAATAAAATCATAGTAATCAGGTGTCTCCGCAATCATACGCTCATACACATTGCGATAGTCATTTTCAGGAGTATTGCCCCAGGCAAATTCATAGCGATTTTGTAAAAACCGGTCTTCAAAAATGAACTCGAAATCGGGATAAAGCCACACCTCTTTTGAGTGATTCAATGGATTCCGCGGATCATCCGAGGAGCCGATTTCCGGTCTGGTTCGATACAACGTTTCAGGTTCACCAAACCGAATATGCACTTTTCCAGGATCGGTTTTCCAGCCTTCGATTCCTTTATCAAAATCTGAAAACCTTAAATTTGCATATGCAATTCGGCTAATGTGCTCCAGTTTTCTTTCATTTATATCCGTTAGAATCAGCGGATCCTTCATCTGCCACATTCTCGCGACATTTCGGTGGTACCTTCGCGGATCGCTTTTCAATGCCATCTTCTCCGTCGGTGTTATAATCGACTCGATTGAATTAAATAACTGACGTTCTTCCGGCTCCATATATTTCATTGCTTCTTCGAATTCTCTTTCTGCAAGCTCATATTGTTCATCATGATAATAAGCAAAACCCAAAAACAGGTGACAGTTTTTATCCGACGGAATGATCTTCACTGCTTTTTCCAGCAGATCTATCATGT
>WJJN01000744.1 GCA_014729735.1 Candidatus Zhuqueibacterota bacterium | reverse complement strand
TCCGTTACGTTGCATCCTGAGAAATATCCCACAACAGACTACTATCCCTTTAATTTAGAAGTTTTTCGTCGCTCGCAGATAATTGAGTTGACAAGTCCGGTCACCTTTTTCATCGGAGAGAACGGCGCCGGAAAATCGACCGCGAGGGATCCACCGAATTTTACGCCGAATATCTGGCGATCAATGTGGAGAATAACGATCCCGGGGATTATGAGCTGCTGGTGACTGTGACCGATAAAAACACGGGTGATTCGGTGAAGAGAAAGCAGTATTTGAGTTTGTATTAATTCGTATTTAAAGCATTATATTAATTTTAAATTGGTATAAAAGTTCTCTTTTTGATTTCTCCTATATTGAATGATTAATGGATAAATTTTTTGAAATATTTAAATCATGTTTAATAAATTGTAAGAGTTAATTTATATTGACAAATTATTACAAATTTATTATATTTATTCATGAAATAAGTTGCACTGTTTATGCCCAAATTTTATTAAAGGAGAATTAAGATGAACAGATATTATCTTTTTTTCTATTTATTACAAATTTGCTATTAATCTTCTGCTGTGAGGAAGTTAATAATCCAATCACTCACGAGCCGACTCTTAATATCTATGAATCTTTGCAGAAGTCGCTATCTGAAGAACTTGCTGTAAAATTTAAGTTTAAGGTGGTTCTTTCTTTCCAAGGAAGTTCTTCTGCAAGCAATGCACGAAATGGAACTATTCAACTAGTATCAAATAACTATACGGCTATGGCATATGACTGGTGACCTACACACAACGTGCATAACGGGATTTATCCTTATTCAGATAAATATAAAATTAATCATACGATGAATTTGCCATATAGCAGCAGTGCGGATAATCAATATTTAAGATTAAGGTCGCTTTCAGTGAGCAGTAATGGAGTATCCGGATCAAATCCTGTTTTGCCGGGGCAATACGCTAATTGTGATATTCAGGTGGGTCCGCTATACCAAGGCATGAATCATGGAAAATTGGACTGTTATTCTGTTCAACTAGGCTATGATGTTTTTGGAAATTGGATTGGTATTTGGTTGAGACAGCATAAGGATCAGACAAATTTTACTTACTCACTAGAGTACACTTTTTATGAATACATTAGTGAAGGCATAATCAGTACAGAATCTTTAGGAACTGATCAATCAAAGACATTCCATATCCTTGATTATTCCAAATGTTATGGAAAGTCGAATGCGACTTCTGCTTATTTAAGTACAGAAAGTGGAGTCTATAATTATCCCCAAATTGCCTGGGGTATAGAAATGGAAAGAGTCGGCGATGAACCTAATATATACCTTATTGAATTAGATAATGAGTATGATGCTCAAAATTTGACAGTATCATATCTTTACACAATAACAAATACTCCCCATTAAAACTGCTTTGAATAAGAATCATAAGAGTATGATTTATTAGTGGCATAAACAGTGCAATAATTATAGATATTATGGATAACTTTAAAAATTAATCAAAAATAGAGTCTTACAAATGCGCAGGGTAATATATTTGAGTGGATTGTACTTTTTTTTTACATTATTTTTAGTCTCATCAAAATTGCATTCCCAGCAGCGAGGAACGACAGAAGGATTTTCTGTTGGAATTGGCTCGCGTTATCTGGCAATGGGCGGTATCGCTTCGACAAACGATCTGAATTCGATGGCACTTTTCTGGAATCCTGCTTTCATCGATAATATCGAAAGAATGAATGTCTCTCTATTTGCAACCAAATTGCTGGCTGACACCTGGTATTCATCTTTAGGGGCAGTCTATCCCACTGAAGAATGCGGAAGTTTCGGCGTAAATTATCTTCGAATCGAATGTGAAGTATTTGATCCTTTTAGTAATGTGGAATTAGTCTACCGTGAACAAGAAGTTTTAATCGGGTATGGAAAGAGAATGAATCGATATCTTTCCATTGGCGGCTCGGTTAAAATTAAGCACAAAAAAGTCGCTGAATATAGTGCAGATGCTGTGGGAGCTGATTTCGGACTACTGTATTCTCCAAATTTTGCGAATTTATTTTTGAAAAATACGTTTGCAAGTATTCAGTTTCGCAATATAGTCGAGCCAAAATTTAAATATGAAGGCTCAAAATATCCTGAGATTATTCAACACCAATTTAAGGCGAGCATTGGGCGGAATTTTCACATATCGAATCAAGACCTTCATGTATTGTTTGGGATGAATTCAAATAATTTTGAGTATACTTACTTTCATTCTGCTCTTGAGTATATTTTTCAAAACAGATTTAGTGCCCAAATCGGGGTGGTCAATTCCGCATTGAACGTTGGCTGCGGAATTCGGTTGTATGATCTGGGATTGGATCTGTGGCATGGTAAATTCAGCGAGGAAGGTCCATCATCGTTCACCGGTATTTCGCTGAACTATTCATTCGGAAAAAGCAAAGATAAGAAAATAGCCGAATCCGAACATAAATTCAAATTGGAAGTCGATGAAGAATACCGGAAACGAATTGCTCAAAAGCGCCGTGATCAGTTTGAACGAATATTAAATGAAGGGATCAAACTCTATAATCAGAAAAAATATATTGAATCTGGTGCAGCGTTTCAGAAAGCGCTGGAATTATATCCGTATAGTCTGTCAGCCCAGTATTGGCTTAAAAAGACGCGAGAGCAGTTAGAAAAGTGAAATCGATAATATAAAAAATTGCCACTGATGCACATGGATGAACACGGATTTTTTCTGTAAATGAAAAAATCCGTGCATATCTGTGCTAATCCGTGGCTTCTTTAAGCATTTGACGAGATATGTTCAAAATTTTTTCCGCATATTCAGATGTATATTCCGTTAGCATTTGGATTGCCCCGCCTCTGTCTTCCTCCCAAACGTCCAGTATTTTCATTTCGAATTGTTGCTGATTTTGCAGTGCAGCGCGCTCAATCGGCTTCCACTCCGCTCGTACCTTGGGTAGAAATTCCTTATAATTTTCATCCACTTTTTCAGCTAGTGAAACGAAGGTCCAAAAGGCATGTTTTCCGGATCGTTCATAATAATAGTCCGGC
>WJJN01000743.1 GCA_014729735.1 Candidatus Zhuqueibacterota bacterium | reverse complement strand
CGATTAAACCGAAAACAGAATTCATCGGGATAATGTTGTGCATGTTTGCTCGGTATGCTGTTATTATATTGTCCCTTGCATTTATAGGCGGGCATGCCGTTGGGCAAACGTTTTTGTAAAGATATGAAACACAAGAATTTTTATCAGGGGATTGAAACTGTCAAGGACTCATCCCACTACCCTGTGCGGGAAATGGTGGAAGCCGTGAATGGCGATGCCGGTTACGAAGGCGAGATCAACTATATCCCCACCGGCGAAGCTATCAGGCAAATGGGCGACATGGCAGAAGCCCTTGCCATGGACCAGTTAGTCCAATCCGAAAAAGCCCGCCGCCTCCTCGGCTGGCAAGCCCATCACGATGGCTTCATCCCGGATATTCATACGTATTTCCGGTCGTGGCTGGCGTATCATGGGGATTAGGAGTTTTATTGAAAAATGCCCCCTTCGATTGTTTTAAATGAAAAAGGCTGTTTTTATCATTAAAAATACACTCTGGAGTGCAGTTCCTTTTTGAACTGCACTCTACTCTACACAGTCATGAGATTATTGCATTAAAATCATTCTTTTTGTTTCAGAATAGTCGCCTATCCTTAGATTATATAAATAAATTCCTGAGGATACTTTCTTATCAGCACCATCTCGACCATTCCAGATATACGTATATTCTCCGATATTTAACTCTGCATTTACAAGCGTTCTGATCTTTTCTCCGAGAACATTGTAAATAGTCAGGCTCACATTTCCGGGCTCGTCGATCTGAAAGCGAATTGCTGTTTCGGGATTGAATGGATTGGGATAGTTCTGGGAAAGTGAATAGGATAAGCGGCTATCAACAGACACTGTAATAATTTTTGATAGCGAAAAGCTCCCGTCAAAATCTATTTGTCTAAGGCGATATTCCACTATCCCTTGTAAAAAATCTATTTCTTCGTAATAATATTCATGTCGAATATTAGAAGTGCCAAATCCTTTACAAAAAGCTATATTTTGCCATGTTATATCATTGTCTGTTTTTCTTTCAACTACAAAACCATAATTATTAGATTCTGATAATGTTGTCCATTTTAGACAGATTTTATTATTTATAACAGATGCTTCGAAAAATTCTAGCTCGACTGATACAGGATTCATTAAGTTTTCATACCAGGCAATTTTGTCATCTCCACTGGAAGCTGAGAGAACATCAACATTACCATCTCTATCTATATCTATGGCAAAAACCGATGTAGGATTTTCGACATTTGAAGAAATTTTATATGTAGTGAAATTCATGTTTCCATCATTCTTATACCACGCTATCTTATAGTCACTTTCGGATGCCGAAATCACATCAGTATTCCCGTCATCATCAATATCGATCGCATATACGGAACTAACATTTTCAGCATCCATGGCTATTACATGCATGGTGAATTTTTGACTTCCATCATTCTCATACCAGGCAATTTTATTATCATAGCAAGAAGCCGAGATTACGTCAATATCATCGTCATTATCTAAATCAAGGCTATAAACAGCAGTAGCACCAATAGCATCTGTCGTTATTATATGTGTATCGAAGCCTTTATTGCCATCATTTTCATACCAGGCTATTTTATTATCCCACATGGAAGCAGAAAGAACATCAATATCATTGTCTTGGTCAATATCAATAGCGAAAACTGATCGAGCACCGTCAGCATTGACCGTAATTATATGAGTGGTGAATTCTTGTCTTCCATCATTCTCGTACCACACTATTTTGTCGTCGTTAACTGAAGCACTAAGTACGTCTATATCCCCATCGTTATCTAAGTCAATAGCGTAAACAGAATATGGGTAACCAATGCTATTTGTTATTAAATGAGTAACAAAATTTTCATGTCCGTCATTTTCATACCAGGCAATTTTATTATCGTCGTTAGATGCAGAAAGCACGTCAATATCGTTATCGCAATCGATATCAATAGCATATACCGATCTAGCATTTTTTGCATTCTCGGATATTATATGAGATGTAAAATTTTGATTACCATCATTTTGGTACCATGCTATTTTATTGTCATCAGAAGATGCTGAAAGTACATCCAGATTACCATCATTATCCAGATCAATAGAATATACTGAACTGGCACCAGCAGCAGAGTTTATTATTCTGTGCAAGGTAAATTCCTGATTATCATTTTCGTACCACACGATTTTGTCATGATCCGCTAAAACGCTCATTATTAAATCCATATCGTCGTCGCGATCAATATCTGCAACAAAGAATGAAGGAATCCAATAATCATCAGTAATAACTATTTTATTATTAAAAAGTTGATTTCCGTCATTCAAATAAAGCGTAACGTTGTACACGAAAGGATAGAAGCAAGCAGAAAGCACATCTAAATCACCATCGTTATCCATATCACATGCAAAAACAGAAATTACGCCCTCGGCATCAGTTGTTATTATGTGAGGAGCAAAATTTTGATCGCCATCATTTTCAAACCAGACAATTGAGCTATCCCTAAATGCGGCTGAAAGTATGTCCACATCATTATCATTATCCATATCAATTGCAAAAACCGAATATGCTCCATTTACATTAGTCGCTATAATATGAGTGCTAAAATTCTTTTTACCATCATTCTCATACCAGGCTATTTTGTTATCACCGACGGCGGCAGATAATATATCAATATCACCATCGCTGTCAATATCAATAGTATAGACAGAATAAACGCTATCAACACTATCACTTATAATATGAGTAGTAAAATTCTGGTAGCCATCATTTTCATACCAGGTGATTTTGTTATCGTTTGACAAGGCAGCTACTACATCAATGTCCCCGTCGCTATCAAGATCGACAGCATTAATTGAACGAGCGCCGTCCGCTTCGCTAGTAATAATATGGGGTGAAAAAGATTGTGAACCATCATTTTCATGCCAGGTAACCTTTTTATCATTGTTGGTAGCAGATATTATATCAAGGTCATTATCCAAATCAATATCTATCGCACAAAGTGATGTTGCATCCCAAACAGAGGTCGCAATTATATTAGCTGTAAACCTTTGGTTTCCATTGTTGTTATAACAAATGATTTGATTATCAGTGCACGATGATGAAATGATATCTTCATCTCCATCTTTATCGATGTCAATAACCAAAACCGGATTAGCAGTAAATTCTGATGATGGTTTCTCCGTAATAATATGTTGTAAAAACATTTCCTGACTAAAACTATCTCTGTTAAAAAGTATTAGGATAAAAGCTATAACTATTTTATACTTTTTCATTTTTTGTTCTCCTTTGAATTTATTTGCTGAATATCATAATTTAGTGTCTTAGGCGTCGAACAGGCTGTAAATATATTATAAAATAAATAAACTGCAATTTTATATAATTTGAATGTTATACAGAAAGATAATGCTTAAAACTGATGTACAGATTCTCACTAAAATTAAAAAAACTGTTTGTTCTCTAATTTGTGCTCGTGTGAAAAATAATTTGCGTCTTTTTTGATTTTGAAAACGAATCTGTTATAATGTACGGAAATATTGTTGTGTGATAAAGTAGGAAAGTCTGATCTTAATATAAAAAAATAATCGCAAAATGTCAACATTAAAATAATCGAAAAATTATTTTCTTGAATACCTGATCTTTTTTCAGTGTGGATAATAATTTTCCACTGATTTACCTGGATTAGAGCTGCGATTCCCACAAGGATGAATCTCATGACTATTCATCATAAGCCTGGTTTTTCTTTTAGTAAAAACAATCCAATTCATCAGGTAAAATTTATCATTAATTATTTGATTTCTTAGCAATAATTTATTAAATTATGCAAAAGTCATAATCCAACACTGATCTAAAATCTCCATTAACTACCTTCCACAGGAGAATATCATGATTGATATTGCCGCGTTAATCATTAAATTTGCTTCTGAACAGGCATTCAAAAATGTCGTCAAAACAGTATTTCATGGCAACAAATCAGATCTTCAGAAAGCGTATCAAAAAGCGTTCGCCAATGCAGTCGATTTTTATGAGTATGAATATGGCGACAGATACGGAGAAAAAGGCAATCGCTTTTTCGATTATCGTGAAAATGAAGAACAACTTGCCACATTAATATTTATTCGCCAGAAGCCGGATATCGATTTTATCGAAAAGCATTTTGAGTTGAAAACCGGAATCGCCATTCCGGATGAGGTGTTGCTAGGCTTTATCAAAAAACTGCATTATGAATTGCGACAGTTTCGTGAATGCGAGGATATTCTTATCGAAAAAGATAAATACCATGCGCTGATGGAAATGGCCGATGATATAAAAATAATTAGAAAACATTTTGTAAAAGAAGAAACAAAAGAACAATCAAAACCACTGTATTGGAAGAGCCTCTTCGAGGCATTTAAAACACGGCAATTGCATATCATTTCTATCAAGCATGTTGGCGGTGGCTTGCTGGGACCGGAAGAGTTGCCGTTGGAAGAGGTGTTTTTTGAACAGGATGCCGGCGAACGCAGGCTATCCTTTCGAAAGGACACCACCGGCAGGCAAAAGGGCGCGGGAGATTTCGCAGACCTGTTCGTGGAAATGACCGTGTGCGAAGGGCATATCTGGCGCTCACTACAGGAGCGACAAATAAATTCCAGCCGGGTGAAACAATTAACTTCCGAAATAGAAAAGGAAAACATCCATAAAATCGCAAGCGAGTTTGCAGCAAAATATAACGAGCGATCATCTGTTGTTGATAATAAACAATTTCAGCAGATCATTGAACAGATTGCGAAAAAGTTTGAACTGGCTTCCATTCGTGTGATTGCTGCCCTGAGTTTATTCTTTACGGAATCAATGAAGCGTGAGCCGGTCCTCGAGGTGCTGAAACCGCCCTGTTCTGCATTTGTGATTGGCGATGCCGGTGTGGGTAAAACCACTGTGATGCGGATGTTATCCCTGAAGCTATTCAAACGATTTGAAGCAGGTGAAGAAAATGTGCCGCTGCCGCTATTTGTCCGG
>WJJN01000742.1 GCA_014729735.1 Candidatus Zhuqueibacterota bacterium | reverse complement strand
CTTCGATCGCTATTTTAAATTTCTCCAACTAATGACATGAATATCAGGCACTAAGAGAATAAAATGTAAATATATTGCACGGAAATTCGGCTTTAAGTGTACCGTATATTTACGAGATATTGTAATAAATGAGAATACATCGCTGTAACAGATAGTTGGATTTCATTCACGTTCAACAATAACAGTTAAATAAGATATATGGATTTAATTGGCATGTAAGTTGCAAAAATGTAATGGCTACAATGTTTCTGGATAATCTAGATCTAAAAATTTGCAGGCAATCATGGTTAAATTGAAAAAAATCTTATAGTGTAACTATTCAGGCACATAAAGAGCTTTAGTGAGATTTGCGTATCATAAAGTGCGCATTTATCACTTAATACTATGAAGGATCGCTTGCATTTTGTTTAAAATGAATCATATTGTGTCTCAAATGTCTCATCTGCATTTGAGACAGTGCATTCTTTGATATAAATCACGGGAGATTTTATAATGCACAGAGTTTTACTAATTTCCAGTAATGGTAATATAACCAGCAAACAATTAAATAGCCTGAATAAATCAGGATATATATGCCATAGTGCAGAAAATGAAGAGTCTGCGCTTGAATTAATCCACGAAAAAAAACCGGATGTTATTGTTAATGAAATGCACGAACCTGGAGAAAAAAGTATTGAATTGATTGAAATTGCGCAGAAGGCAAATCCCAATATTCCGGTTATATTCATCTCTAAAAAAGGTAACATTCAGAATGCGATTGATGTTTTGAAAGCAGGAGCCTTCGATTATATTCCCAATCCGGTATCAATAAAAAAATTGGTTGAATTAATTAATGATGCGGCATCATCTGTTTCAGTGGATGATAATGCGCCCGTTGCTGATATAGATACGACTGACTCAACTTTTCTAAAAGATGTTTTCGGCAACAGTAAGGCAATCAACGAAGTCGCAGAACGCGTTCAGAAGGTTGCTCAGTCCGATGCCAATGTTTTCATTTACGGCGAATCAGGAACAGGTAAGGAATTGATTGCGAAGAACATCCATAGATTGAGTAAACGAAAGGAGCAACCGTTTATTCCCCTGGATTGCGTGGCGCTGCCTTCTTCTTTATTGGAAAGCGAAATATTCGGATTTGAGGAAGGCGCATTCACCGGTGCGGTAAAATCCAAACCAGGCGTTATCGAACTCGCTGATAGTGGTACACTTTTTCTGGACGAAATCATCGAATTACCTCTGTTCCTTCAGACAAAATTATTGCGAGTGCTACAGGAACGACAGTTCAGAAGAATCGGCGGAACAAAGCTAAAGAACGTGAATCTACGAATTATTTCCGCCTCGAATATCGATCCCCGAAAAGCACTGGAAGCCAGCAAACTTCGAGAAGATTTATACTATCGATTAAATGTTGTTCCCATTAGTTTGCCTCCTTTACGCAAGAGAAAGGAGGACATACCGATATTAACCGAACATTTTATCAAAAAGTTTAATCCGTCTTGTCCCCGGGAAATAACCGGTATTACAAATGAAGCATTAAGATACATGAAAAAATATGATTGGCCGGGCAACATTCGTGAATTGCAGAACGCAGTCGAAAATGCGATGTCTATGACTGATAGCAATAAATTATGCTTAAAGGATCTTCCCGAATACATCGTGGAAAATAAAATAATCGCATCAGATGAGGAGTTTGAAGACATAGATTTCAAATCAGCCAAAAACAAATATTTAAATCTTTTCTACGGTCAGTATTTCGATCGTTTGTTTAAGAAGCATAATGGGAACATCTCCAAAATTGCAAAGGAGGCAGGAATAAGCCGCAGAACTATCTATCGAATTTTAAATAACTTAAACGAATCCTGACAAGTCAAATAAGTTCATTGTTCAGTTTTAATTGTTTATTCGATGTCACAATTTCCCAATTTATTAATTATATACAAATTACAAATAATATTGAAATAGGTGTGACATATTGTAAACAAGTTTTTTACACACATAATATAACAATTTGTTGTCATCCTTGGTAGAGAGCGCCTTTTTACTGTTGGTACAATATTTGTTTAACGAAATCGCAACCATTTAGAGAACAGGATTCATATTGTACGTCATTGCAGTAGATTGAGGTCTAAATGATAAAAACTGTCCGGTCATTGATTATCGCTACCGAAGACAGCGAGGTGATTAGTCAACTGAGTAAAATCTTTTTAGCAGAAGATTACACAATAATCATCGAAAAGTCTCAGACCAAAACAATACTCAAAGCTTTAGAGCATCAGGTCGATTTATTAGTGCTTGATCTTGCACAGCCCGATACTTCAAAAATGGACTTAGTGAACATTATCAGAAAAACGCGTCCACGATTACCGATTATTGTGCTTTCTGAAGACAATTCTATTGAGGTTTTAAGAGAGCTAGCAGAAGCCGGAGTTTTTTACAGTGCACTGAAACCAGTTAATCAAGAAGAAATAAATGAGGTCATTCAAGCTGTTACACGAATCGAACACAAAAATGGCGAGATAAATAGTCTGATATTTGAGAAAATAGATGAAATAAAAAAAAGATCCTGAGAGGATTACATTAAATATACCAAAGTTATCAATTTTCAATAAGCAACATACTTAAGGTTTTCATCCAAAATCCAGGAAAGTGAAATTTTCCTCTGGCATTAGTTATAAGATATACTGAGACTTGGTATTTTCTGTTTACTCATTTGTCATTTTTTCTCACCTTCTGCATATCTAAATTTATTAGGTGCACTAAAAATTCTCAGGCTTGATTATAATAATTTTTTGTAACAATTTGCCAGAAATCACAATTTAATATATTATTATCGCATTTAATTACGGATCACAACATTTTGTAACTAAATTGTCTCATTTATTTATCATCCTGTTTTATTTGGTATTATAATTAAACACTGTGAACATGTATCATTAAGTTCACACTAAATTAAACAATTTTATAAATTTGCTATTGGCAGTGTATTTACATAATTGTTTGTTTATTATATTTTTAAATCGTTTACCACAATTTTGGCATGTTTATTGTGTTACAATAGATTAATTTAGCTAATGAAATACTGTGCCAAAATTGCACATCTAATTTTCAATCATTCTTCTTAAGGAAGAGAGTCATGTTCAAAGTGGTAAGCTCTGTTGTTATCTTAACGGAAGATCCAAATGTGGT
>WJJN01000741.1 GCA_014729735.1 Candidatus Zhuqueibacterota bacterium | reverse complement strand
TTTTGACAAGCGCAACATTACATCATATCCTATAACGATTGCTTTTAATAGTTTTCCTAAAGTGGCATTTTGCTTTTCTACTTCTGCCAATGCAGCAGGTATTACAACAGCCGCAGGATGTGCCGTTCCAAAACGATGTCCGTCATCAAGCTCAACAGAATGAGCAATCAATCCGGATGCAAATGCTGCAAGTTCCGTATCCGCTTTCATCCCGGTAAGCATTATTGAACTCTCAAAATTCTTCCTCTTGTGTTTTATATAGTCCAATATTGCTTGCGTAAGCGTACCTTTATGGAAACCGACTACATAAACAAATAAATAATCCAGCAAAGATAGCTTCGCCTTATCCATTACGGTTTCAGGAATTCCATCAATTTTTAAATTTGAATAAAAAGCAGAAAGTTTTTCTAAATATGATTCCATTGTGATGAATTGCTAATAATAGCTATTTATGATAAAGGTTATGGATCATCAGATCGTTATTATTTTCATCTAAAATACTAACCCGGTTGTCAATTACTTGCACAACTTCTTTTAGCTGTTTAAATGAAGAAGCCTCGACAATGAAGCAAAATACCCTGTGTGAGCTCGAGTTGTTTCCCCGGATTTTGCTATCCAATGTTTTGTAATAATAGAAACCTTTCAAATGGTGATTTTCATTTAATTCCTTCACGCCATTTATCTTTTTGAGTGTTCCGGGACTGGAATAAACAAAATAACATCCGAAATGGTTTTTATTTTTATTAAGAGCAATTCTATTCCTTTTCTCACCCAGGTTAAAAGACACGAGATGATCCAAATAATCAAAATCTGTCGCATGTTGGATGAAATGATGTCTTGATCCCCCGCCCATGCGCGAACTAAACTCAACGACCCATAGCCCCGTTTCGTTCTTCAAAAACTGTATAAATAAAGGTCCGCTTTTTATACGAAAAGTATCGGATATTCTTTTTGCGATTCTTTTTAGTTCATTAAAGTGCTTCCGCTCAAGGCTTGCAGGTGACATGCTATTCACTGTTATAAATTTATTATCATGCAAATCTGTCTTAAACGTCCTGGTGGTTACAATATTTATGGGATCGTTATTCTTGATAAAAAACTCAGCCGAGTATTCATCACCAAGCACATATTCCTCCACAATAACTTTGCCGGTTCTCGTGAAACCAAGTGCATTTTGAATAGCAGAGAGCAGTTGATCTTCATTTTCAACTTTTGTGACACCATTACCACTGTTGGAGTCCACCGGCTTAATAACTAAAGGAAAATCTACCTTTGTCATTATTTCAGCTAAATCAAAGTTTTTATCCGTGATGAAAAATTCTGATGTCGGGATGTCATAATCCCGCATTTTTTCTTTCATAAATGATTTGTTAGTCATCCATAAAGCTTGTTGATAGCTAAGATAGCACGGAGTTCCCATCTTCTCAGAAACATAAGCCATTGTTAAAATTGCCTGGTCGATACACAGAGCGATAGTAAGCTGAACGTCTCTTGTTTTGGCTATTTTAAGCACTTTCTCCTCATCAAGAGCGCTCTCTATGATATGCTCGTCGGAGATTGTTTTAGCCGGCGGATTTTCATAATAGTCTATCAGAATGGTATAATATCCTTTGTTTTTAAGGATCTCGATCAATTTAATATGATCTTCGGTTCCGCCTAATACAATAGCTTTCTTCATAGTTAAATGACAGCTTTTATACGATTATCTACGAGTCGCGGTGATTTCAATGAAATCGGATTCTGATAATAGTCTTTTGAAATCGCTTTTTTTACTTCTAATTGATACTCGCTGGCAGCGATGCCGATCACTTCCCGCAGCATTCTTTCAAGATTATCCAGCTCGCCGTTCATTAAGCCAGCTTTGCTCACAAGTACCTCAATGCAAGTTTTTTTACGATCATTATAGCTTAGCCTGATCTGATATCTGTCAAAATTTCTCAATAACGGTTTTATTTGATCTTCAAAAATGTATGTCTGCTTTAACCGGAAGCCATAAGCTCCGCGGGATTTCATCTCGAAATAATTAGCATCATCCTCGGGAATTAATCGGGCAATATCCCCAATACGATACTTAATAATCGGAAAACGACGCTTAACCAGATTGGTAATAACCATATTGCCATATCCCTCCGCATTTGGCTGGTCTATTTCTATATGCACCATCGAATCGAGAATACGATATTTATTCGGATTTGCTGTGAAATTACAATATGCAAAGGTGCCAATTTCGATCGCGCCGAACAAACCGAGAACTTGCTCCGTATGAAACTGATTTCGGATTACGTCCAGAAAATAATCGGGCAAAACTTCTCCACCAAATATAAACTTTTTAAATGGAAAAGTTTGATTATGCTCTTTTAGATAATTAGCAAGCTGAAAGATACGGGACGGTGAACCAACGATAGTATTTGCTTTAAGAATTCGCGCAAAATTCATAACATACTCGTCGATGGTAGTGCCGGCAAGCCCTACTGACGTCGCTCCGGAATACTCGATAATATGATCTAGCAAAGCCGCCGAACGATACAGGTGCTTGTACGCGAACAGATTGATGCAAACATCCGTCGATGTTATCAATTTTTCCTCTACAAGTCGATCCACCAGCATTTGCCGCTGCAAATGGTTCTCCGCCGGATCGATAGGTACAATCAGGGACTCATCCATCGTGCCGCCTGTCCGTAACAGGTGTACACCTTTTTGCTCCTTTTCCAGATGGAAATTGTTACGAAGCAATTCCCGAAGCTTTTTTTTATCCAGAAAAGGCAGTTCCTGATAACTATCAAATTTATCGGCATACCCTTCGAGGAAAGGGCTGCTCTTAATATCCTGAAAAAAGTATTCTAAATTCATATTTTAATATTGTGTAAAAGATTCACAAATAGTTGAATCGAGACGTTTGATAATTTCCCGAATCAGCTTTAATCCATTAAGATAATCGCTAATATCCATAATACTGTTTGCTGTATGGGCATAACGCACCGGAATACCTAATACTGCTGTCGGCACGCCAAAATCATTTAAATGAATAGCTTTTGCATCTGTGCCGCCGCTGCGGCGTACTGCAATCTGATATGGCACATTCAGTTCATTCGCTACTTCAATAATGAATTGGTTCAATCGGCGATTCATGAGAGTACCCGGATCCAAAACTCTGATTTGGATGCCTTTTCCCAAAGCGCCTTGATGGGTATCTTTTTCGGATTTCGGCAAATCATCGGCAGGAATTCCTTCCAGAATGATTCCGATATCCGGTGCAATCATGTGCACAGCGGTATGCGCACCACGCCCGCCTAACTCTTCCTGTGAATTGGCGCCACAGTAAACAGTGTTAGGATGATCCAAATTCATCAATTCCTGCGCACTCTGAATTACCAGTCCAACTCCAACGCGATTATCGAAGGCTTTTGCCACAAATCTACCCGGATGATGAAGCGGGGCAAAACCGGAATCGAATACAATGGTATGCCCCAACTGAATTTTGAATGTGGAAATCAAGTCTTCCACACTTTCAGCACCCACATCGATGTACATATTATCCGGTTGCATTTCCTTTGTTCGTTCATCATCAGATAGAAAATGCGGCGGCTTTGCGACAACAACTCCCGGAATTTCTTGTTCATCTGTTAATATCCGTACCCGTTGAGATAGCAAAACAGGACCCCAAACGCCGCCCAAAGTAAGAAATTTGATATAACCATCAGAGGTCAACGATTGGACAACAAAGCCGACTTCATCCAGATGGGCGGATAGCATAATTCCTGGTGTATCGTAAGTACCCTTGCAACGCGTATAAATGCTCCCCATTTTATCCGTCTTGATCTCGCTTTTTATATATCTCTTGAATATATCCCGGACAGCATCTTCGGCTCCAGGTGCTCCGGGGGCTTCTGTTAATTCCCGAAGTAAAGAAATTGATTTTTCTCTCAAAATTCTCTCCTTTTTTAAGTCGCTTAATTTTCGGAAAAAAAGGTGGTCTGGTCTTTCAAATACGGCAGATCCTTAACGTCCTCCATCATATCTTGTCGATACTTCCAGCGGTAATTCCATTGTGGATTAACAAGCTTGTTGTCATATTGTTGAGTTAGCGCATCACCAATGATAATGGTCGTGAAGAAACGGTACCCGGACGCTTCTTTCAAAAAGTCCTTGAAAGATGTAATAACAATGCGCTCTTTTCCGCCCTCACAGCCCAGCATAGCTGTTGCGGAAGAATAGTTCGAGGTTTGATCACACACATCGGTAACAATCGCCATCGGCGTATTCAGCGAAATGTGTTCCTTCAATATGTTGTATGTTCTCTCTAATCGATACTTTGTTTTTTCCTGCGGCGGAAAAAGCTCGGGATATTTTTCCTTTGGATAGAAATCAGGGTAACCAAGATTTTCAAGGATCAATTTATAGAGCACAATTACACCGCCACCCAGTGCAGCGCCTTTTAAACGTTGCTCGATAATTTCAAACGGTGTATCCTCATCCCCAACTGAGATCAGAGTAAAACCATTTTGCAATGGCGCTCCCAATTTCGCGGCAATCGATACCATGCTGGGGACACCCGGTACAATTTCCACATCAAACGCATTATTATGAACTTTTTGAGCTTCCAGAAAGACGCCTGCCTGCCCCCAAATCCCTGTGTCTCCGCCAGAGAGAACAGCGACTGACTGTCCCTTCAGTGCTTCTGTTACGCACGCTGATATACGGTTCTGTTGATAAAACTCGAAGGAGGACGAACGATCTCTCGCTTCTCGATCATCAATGATTCTGGCAGCAGGATTCAGGTACTCTTTCGCCAATTCTATAAATCCATAGTGTCCAGCAATGACATTTACATTGGGCAAAATTTCTTTCGCTTGCAAGGTAATATGTTTTTTTGAATTCCCGATGCCTAT
>WJJN01000740.1 GCA_014729735.1 Candidatus Zhuqueibacterota bacterium | reverse complement strand
GAGTACGATCCGTTTGCCAATACGTTGAAATTCATTTACCATATGTCCGGCTGCTTCGCTTATCGGAGGATCGAACGTACGCAGGAAAAACGGATTTTTGATACGAATGTTTTCTAATATTTTTCCCTTTAGCAATCGTTCTAGATGTTCGAGATAGACAGTAATGTCAGGATATTCAGGCAGAAGTGCCTCCGATTGGTCGTTGTTTTAAATGAGCAAATCCTTTTTCCAGCCGAGGATCTGCAAATCTATTTTTTCCGGATCAGCCGTTCCCAGATGATGTCGCGTATCTGCCAGGAAAACGTGCTTTGGCGATGGATTTAAGGGACGATCTTCTTTGAAAAAGAGCTTTCGCTTTGACTGCAGAATTCGCACTCCCACGGAATCCACAGCCACCGGATCGGTTCCGACTATCAATCCTTTGTATGCCCAAATATATTGCGGATTGAAATGATGCGGTCCGGAACCATGAAACAGCGGGGTAAACATAACAAGCACATTCAATCGCGTTTTTCCTTTGACGTTCGGCAAGAACCAGAGTTTTGCCAGGTCGGCGCAGGTATCGGGATGATAGGACGGTGGATTATCGGAAAACATAATGTAATTTTTGAGCAGCGTTCCGACGCCGGACCAGTAATGCGTGCGCATCGGTCTGGCATTTATCAATGCAGTCGCTTTTTTGAAAACAGGATCATACAAAACTCCGCGATCCCGAATTCCAATCGCATCTTCAGAAACGCCGGCATCCATTACGCGTTTCTTAAGTGCATTTTCCACAGCCGATGTCGTTGGTAGATATCGCCAGACATTGGTTTTTATACCCACGGTATCCGTCGGCTTAATAATTTTTTTCCATGCCTCTACCGGATCGGATATATCGAATAACGCAGTGACAGCATCATCGAGCATTTTTTGAACAACATCCGCATTTGGCTTGTTCAGATCATCGATGGCGCCTTCGTGCCTGACCAGTACGACCCGTGTTTTCTTTTCAATAGCGCCAAAAATCCTGTCGCCCAAACTCAGGTACAAAGCAGTCGCTGCAGCAGCGGACGCAGATTGTTTTAGAAATTCACGACGGGTTTTTACTTGTTCTTTCATGGGAGCACCTTTATTTAATTATTTTGAAATTTTTCTATATTGGTTTGAATTTTATTAAAGTAAGATTCAGTGCTTTCTTTTTCGGCAGCGTTGAAAATCACAGCAAAATAGTTCTTGATTTGCCGATAACCAGACCACTGATCTTCTTCCTTAAATATTGAGGCTGTTAATGGTTTTGAAGAGTATTTTTCTACAAAATTGTTTCTGGCAGTAGCGGCGAGATCGGCATCAGAGTATTCTATCAATAGCAGCACAAGACGATGTCCATTTTCATCGTATTTTGCCAAACTTGCTTCTGTATTTTCATCAATCAATAGAATATTTTCATTGGAAATGAATTGATACGAATTGAGCCAGATATGATGGTGAAAATAACGAATTGTTTCCTGACGAAGATTTTCCTGCGGCAGTAGACTGATTATTTCGGGCAATTGTCCCTCCTCTGGAATCGCCGATTCAATATGACGTGCGATCGAAAACGCTGTCTTCTTCGCCGCCGGCGTTTCCGGTGTGAAAAGTATGGACACGTAGTAGCGATCTTTCCAGAAAATCAGCAATCCCGGCGAGTATTGCGAACCCTGCCCGAAAGTACTGTCTTCAGATTCTCTGGAATAAGAAAATACGCCATACGCATTTTTCGATTTTCCCATGTCAAAAACATCTAAAATGATTTCAGGCTGATCAGGTGCTGTATAAATACGGGTGACCATTTGCCTGAAACCATATGACAGAAACAATTCCGCACCGCCGTTGATATATTCATACAAATTATCCGGTCCATAGACTTTATCAGAACCGTAAATTTCCCAACCCTGAATGATGTTTTCCTCAGGGAGAATGTCTGTAATTTCATCTGTCATTGAATATCCCATTGAGGTGATGATTATGATCAAAATCGGGATTAAAAGGTGTGGCTTCATAATAAATTTACTCCTTGCAAACCTACCATAAAAATGTAACACTTAAATAGCTAATTGTCAACATAAAAATTTTATTTACCCTAGAAAATAATGAGAACATTGCTGCGACAAGGTAGATATAAACTATCTGTTCGTTTTATTTAAAAAGGAATGGATAGAAATGATTTCACAGATTTTTTAGATATAATTTTCCGCCCGTCATTGGTTTTCCGTTAATATGGCGACCTGATTTTTTAGCAATCAGACTAAAATCCTTATCAACTTCATCGTATGTACCTTTCATTCGGTGACCGGCAATCAGCACTGTTTCGATAATTTTTTTTCGATTTCAAAAGTTTGTTTTGATTTCATGGCGCTTTCCTTTTCGTTTTGAATGATCAATTCGATGGAAAGGAAAATATCCTGATAGCGATGAATTTTCCCCTGAATCTCAATTAGTTTTGCATGCAATTGTTTTATCATATCCGATTCATCCCTGCATTTATCGAGAATATCTTCGATTTCTGCCAATGTAAAATCAAACGAGCGCAATATTTTAATTGCCCGGGCGATTTCATAATTCCTCCATAAATGATTTAGTAGATTGCCGGCAAACATTTCACATAGAATATAAGCACTCTCCATGGTGGAGAGTCAGGCAAAAATTTAAAAAATGGTAAGCATAATTTCCAGAATAATGTATTTTTTTCCATGATAAAATTGACACATAAAAGATACTGTGTCTCATTTTGTGACGGTTTCGTTTATTAATTCTGTCGCTATCGCATTTTGATAAAGTCTCTTAGTAGAAGATTTAACACTTTTCTCTACATGCTGCGAGTTTTTCAAATAAATTATTAAGATTAATATTTAAATGTAATTACGACATATTATGTGAAATAAGTTTATATAAATTATTATCATTTTAAATATATTTTCTCAATTCAATATTTATTAATAAAATAACTACATAAATTGGCATTAATGTTGCATTTTCAAAATATTAAACTTCTTAAATATATTTCAAACGCATAAATGATAAATCTATGGTAAGAGATTTATTCATCAGATAGAAAAAGGTTAGTATATGAAATCAGAAAGCCAAAATAAAAGTTTAAAACTGCTGATTCTGCTCATTATCTTTCTGATCTGTGGAGAGGTATACGGACAGATTCGAGCAGGCGCTGCGTTTCTGAAAATGATGCCTGGAGCAAGAATGCAGGCAATGGCTGGCAGTTATGCCGGCGGGCTGGATGAGACGTATGCTCTTTTTGCGAATCCCGGAGCCACCGGATTTTTGAGAGAATGGCACTGGGCAGTCTCATATAACAAATGGATCGCAGATATTTATAATGCATCATTGATATATGGACAAAAAATCAAGACGCCCTGGAGCCGGAAAACGCAACTGGCGTTGGGAGTTATTTATTACGGTGTTCCCGAATTCAACAGCGCGGATCATAATATACCGCAAGCATCGGCAAATGATCTGTTGGCATCATTAAGTATCGGACAGCCAATATCGTTCCTGTCGGAGCGAATTTCTTTAGGGGCGAACGTAAAATATTATCGCAGCAAATTGTATACGTATGAAGCCAGCACATTTATTTTGGATGCCGGTTTCATGGCACGCACACCCAAATTTAATCTCGCGAATCCACTATTTGAAAATGGAATATTGTCTGCTGGTTTTAGTGTAACTCAACTCGGCGAGAATCTTAAATTTGACATGGTGGGCACACCGCTCCCGCGAACATGGCGCGTGGGAGCGGGCTTTTATCTGGGAAAGCACAATGGTTTTCAATTGAGATTCATTTCCGATTATCGAAAAGTAAGAGATGAAAAAGGTGCTTTTGGCATTGGTGCAGAATTCTCTTATAATGAACGATTTTCGCTGAGCAGCGGTTATAATTTCAGCAGTGATTTGCTTAAAAGCTTTTCTTTTGGAATAAGCATCCGCCTGGATGATATTACAACATCAGAAAAGACCATTCTCCCTGGACGCAACAAAGCATTACAATTTGATATCGCCACGCTCGATGCGGACCAGATGTTTTCCAGAACCTATCGCGGTGATGCAAAGTATTTTCCAATTTCACCTGAGGCTTTCCGCCATTATCAACCAGACATTGGCGACACCGTCAGGCAAAAAGTCATAGTTCTGAACTGGGAAAAAGCACGAGATCCTGATCTGTTTGATGATGTAAAATATACAGTCGTTATCGATAGAGACAGCCTGAAACTGGCACAACTGCTTCAAAATTACGAAAAATCGACCAGCGATTTTTGGTTGAATTTATCCGATTCCATTTTTCAGCGCAAAATAACAACCATCTCGGATTCTGTCAAGATTACTCCTCTTGAAGGCGGATGTTACTATTGGTTGGTTTCCGCATTTGATTTGGATAATCATGTTCGTTTTGCAGAGATAAGCAACAGAAAAATTTCTAAATTTTACATTCCTGAACCAGTAATTGAAATTAAGGAAATAGCTTTTGATCATGACGAATGGATCACGACCAACGATTATCAGGGTAATCTGAAGTTCAAAGTCAAAAATAGTGGAAACCTGACAGCGCGTCGTTTACGATTGGTTGTTAAAGACAGTATTCTCTCAGAATTTGAACGCGTGAATGTCGCTACAAATGGTGAATCCCATCTCATCGGAGAATACGGGATAGATTCACTCGGGACAGGACAATCAAAATTATTAGAAGTGGCATGGAATGCCAAAATAATGGGCGAATATAGAATTCATGCCGAAGTTTTGATGGAGCGTGAAAAAACTGCAAAACTAATGGATGAAGCTCATGAGGACTTTTATACTATCCCCAAAGGAACGATAAAAAGCAGCGAAGAAGTAGTCGCAATGAGTGTTGAAACGAATTCAATCGAGATTCCGTTGATTACTCAGTTGAGTTTCAATCAAAATAGCGCAGTCGTAAAATCGGAGTATCTTGATAATTCAAGTCTCACAGCAACTCTTTTCATTTTATCTCAACGATTAAAGGAAAATCGCCATCTCGGTATCTCAATAAAAGGATATGCAGATCCCAATTCCGGTGAAACAGACGTTGGATTGGCTAACTCGCGGAGCGAAGCCGTGCGCGAGGCACTGCTAAACCACGGTGTGCTGGAAACGCAAATTTACATCGTACCGGGAGAAGTGCTTGAGAAAAGAAAAGTACCTGCCAATCCCACTGATGCGGAATGGATTTTTGAAGAGCGTCGTCACGTAGATATCACCACGAATCCCGATAATCATGAATTACTTTTCGGATCGGTTCTGCATAGCGATACCCGGGTTGATGTGAAACCGGTATTATACCATGCAGATATAGAGGCTTTCGTCTCATTCGAGCAGGCTATAATGACTCAATATCATGAGGAGTTAAGCGATATCGTGCCAATTGCAATGAATTACGGACAAAGAGAAATTAGCAATGAAATTGTCTGGAACATCTCTTCAGATCAGGATATCGTGAGTTGGTTAGACAGAGACGTAAACAGCTATTTATCCATAACCGATTCACTTGGAAGGACATTTCGTTCAAAAGTCAGTAAAATCCGCCTGGAGAAAAAAGATATGGGTAAAAAGCATCGAATATCTTTTCCGCTAAAATTTGCAAAAACCGAGCCGATCTATGATTTTTACTGGCAAAAGCTCTATCAATATACGAGTGAATTTTTAGAAGATAAAAATACTCAAATGTATTTCACCGGGCATGCCTGCGCTGTTGGACCGGAGAGAGTAAATAATATTCTCTCGAAACAAAGGGCTAAAAGATTTCATAAGGAATTTTTAAAAAGACTGAAATCTCAAATACCCGATCAGTTTGTGAGAGTGACATCACGAATTGCCGCTTCCACCGGGTATGGTGAATCCCGACCGTTAAGTATCGAGACATTAAATGGAGAGCGCATTATCATCGGAAATAACGCGACTTCACATGGAAGAAAGCTAAACAGGCGCATTGAGCTTGTCCTTGTGAAAGATTCATACTAATCATAACTTTCTTCTTATTTTTCCTGCTTCTTCGGGAGGCTGAACTTCATTTTATTGTTGAGGTTCAGCCTTTTTTAATTTCTCACATGAAAAATATCATTTTTTCTTTGATTTACAAATTATATTTTGTAAATTCTATTCAATTCATTTTAGGGAGGGATTTGTAAATGTATCGAAAATTGATATTACTTTTCGTACTGATTCTTGTCATTTTTCAATGCGGATCTTCACCGGAGCAGGTGGTTATGTGGTCGCCGGAACAACCTCACAGCGGAGAATCGATTATTATTCAGTACAATTCACATTGTGAAAATGCGGCAATTTCCAATGTTTCGAACATAGTTTCTATTTGTGAAATCTACTCAGATGAGAAGGATAGCATTATCGTAATTCCGATGTCAAAGAAGAAAAATCACTGGGTAGCAGAGTTACAATTACCAACCTCGGTTTATCTCACATCAATAAAATTCGAAGACGAATTAAATAGAGTGGATGATAACAACGGCAGGGGCTGGTCAGTTATTATACTTGATGAAAATAATAATATACAGCAAAACACACATTATGCCATGGGACAGATTTACCGTGGCAGGAATCGATCGGAGGCTCTGCCATATTACCGCAAAGCAATTGATGAATTCCAGAAAGAGCTGGAATTATATCCACAAAATTATAAGACATGGTTCGATTTGTGGGAAGCTCGGATGGTTCTTAATGAAAACATGGCACCTCGTATTGAACAACAGTTGGATAGCTTGCTCGACATAAATCGACCAAGTTATGAGTTGATCAAATTAGCTATGTTCACTCATTGGCGGCTTTTGAAAAATAATGAAAAAGCGCTGCAAAACGCAATTCGATTAAAAAAAGCCTACTCGCATTTGGATTCATTCGACGAAGTCGCATTTCCAATGATTTATTTGCAAAATGCACAAAATTCTCAGGAGCAGATTATCGCATTGGAAAAATTCGTCGTCGACAATCCTGAATCGCAATACCTCGAAACAGCTTATTTTCGACTTGGCAATTATTATTTGCAACAACGCGAAAACCTGAAAGCGCAATATATTTTTCAGAAATTAAATGAAATTGCCCCGGATAATGTGGCAAATAAATTGTCACTCTCATCTATGGAGATTAACAATAAAAATTATGATATTGCTGATGAACTGCTCACAGAAGCCAGGAATTATTGCACTGAAGAACAAATGCGATTGAGAAATCCCTGGACTCACCCTGGTAAAAGAAAAAATCAATTAAATATCGATTTGTGCCAAATTTATTCTTTAACGGCAAATTTAAATGCCGCAATCGGGGACCATCTGGCTTCTATTGAAAACAGGATTGTAGCCATTGATTTGGGAACACCATTTCCTGCATTTGAATGGGAACATATCGGAAGATCATATCTTGAATTGAATGATATCAAAAACGCGAAGAGGGCATTTATCAAAGCGTTGAGCATTAACCCGTCACAGAAGAATATAAGAAACTATCTTCATAAAATATACATATCTGAAAACGGCACAAGTGCGGATTTTGAGCAATATATTGACAACGCGATAAAAGAAGAATTAAAAGAGTCGGCATATCCGGCTTCGGATTTTGAGGCGATTTTGCTGAATGGAGATACCCGAAAACTTTCTGATGTGCAGGGAAAGATTATTGTGATTAATTTTTGGAATACATGGAGTAATGCCTGCATTCGGGAAATACCGGCTTTAAATAAACTTGCAAGTGAATTTTCTGGAATGACTTATGTAGAATTTTGGGCTATTTCGGATGAGAACAGCAATGTGATACAAAGTTTTCAGGAAACTCACCCGTTTAATTACAAACAGTTTTGCAAAGGAAGCAATATTCGGAAACAATATAAAGTTATCGGATTTCCGACGCATATCGTTGTAGACCAGGAAGGATTAATTCGTTACAAATACGTCGGTTTTACTCCGGACATAAACCATCGCTTGAAAGAAAACATCCAGTTTCTTCTGAGGGAATCAAAAATTATTTC
>WJJN01000126.1 GCA_014729735.1 Candidatus Zhuqueibacterota bacterium | reverse complement strand
CAACCGGCTTTTCAGGATCTTTCAGTTTTTTCATGTGCGTAATATAACGATTTGCCTTGAACGTGAATAAGAAATTATCAGGTACAGTATCAAACCATGTTTTCAATGTTTTCTTTTCCGGGAGCTTGTAAAAAGAATTATTAATTTCCACAGATAAAAATTTTTCGATATAGAACTCCAACCATTTCTTTTGTGGCAGATCCTTAGGATAAAAAACTCCTTTCCAATGATTATAATTCCAACCTGATGTCCCGATATGTATTTGTCTTTTCGCAGGCATTTTCATTTAATCCGGGTATTGATTCACTGTTTATTACAAGCTTCTTACGGCTTTCAAATCTGTTGATTTTGCAGTTCCGTGGTACTCTAATGCAGTTGCCGAGAGATAATGCTCGGTCTGGTCGTGGGTTATGAAAATAAAAAGTAAGCTGGAGTACATCTCCTTTCTTTGGCAATCAAAATCTTGTACTCCAGCCGACTTTAAACTTGCATATTCATACTACTCAACTATTTCGCCCTCTTCTGCGATCCCGATAACGCCACAGGCAACGCGAGCTCCGGCATTCCCTGTTGGCTGCGAAGTCAAATCATCTTCGCCTGCATGTACGATAATTGCTCGTCCAATAATGGAATGCGGACCGAAAAAAGCGATCACGTCGTCGATTCGTTCGTAATGAGCATTACCGTTTTCATCTGCATTCAAATTGCCAAGGTCGCCGACATGTCGGTCTTCATCGGTCGGTGCACCGTGTTTTTTATTTTCGGGATTAAAATGCCCTCCGGCAGAGGTAGCATCCAGAGCGCTGCAATCGCCATAAGTATGAATATGAAAACCGTGTTTTCCAGGTGTTAAATTCTCGATATCGCCAACGATTTTAATACCATCTTCGACTTTTGTAAATGTGACAATTCCCTTCGCGCTGTCCCCTTCCGTTGGATGCAATACGACAATTGCCTTCTTTATGACCGGCATGTCTGTCAATGATTTCGGTGGCGGACAGGCAACAAAGCTCATCGAAGCAAAAAGTATGATTACTGTAATTATTCCGATATATTTTTTCATATCAACTCATCCTCCATTTTTTTAAGCTTGATAAAAGATTTCACTTACCGAACTGCTGTAATGAATTCTGTTAATTGTGCGACTTAATTCATCGGAAAGACAGCAAATATCCACAAAAGGCAAGTCGCGAAAAGATTTTTTCTGTGGAATACTGTTTGTAAATACCGCCCGTTCCAAATAGTTCTCATCATGTAATTCTTGTAAACGGTTCAGCGCTTTTTCCGAGCACAAATTATGAGATACTCCGAGAAAGATTTGCTCGATCTCCTTGTCTTTAACTAATTTTTGGATTAACGAGTAAATGGTTCCCGCGCTACTTATCAGGTCATCCAGGATTATGGCTACTTTTTTCTCCCTAAAATTTCCAATAATTTCCGTAGTAATCACTTCTTCCGGTTTGGGACGATACTTTGAAGCGATTGCACTATTAATATTCAATTCCCTGCCAAAATGCGTGACAAATTTGGATGCACCGGCATCCGGAGCTACAGCAATCACATCATCTCTGTTTCTGAATTCTTCAAATTCCTTAATAAACAGGGATAATGAGCTCAGCAGATTTACCGGCGTCGCACCGTAAAAGCCGTGAATCTGTGAACTATGTGGATGCCAGGCAACGAGTCGATCTATCCCTGCCTGTACGCTCAAATCTGCCATTAATTTTGCTGTGGTCGGTTCGCGCATATAGCGTGTCGGCTTATCCTGTCGCGCATACGCCAGATACGGGAGCATCGCAGTGATGTGGTTTGCACCATGCTCCCGAAATGTGCGGGCAGCGATAAGAAATGCCATATAATTCTGATCCACAGATCGCCCCGAAACCGGGTCCGATAATGCCTGAAACAGGAAAATATCATAGCCACCAACATGTTTTTCCAGGCGTACACCGGTTTCTGTATCGGAAAATTGTTTATCGATGTCTTCAATGTATAAAACGTCTTCTTCACTACTATTCTCTTGCAGCAATTCAGTGTAGCGTTGCACCACTTTTTTCGCCATATATGATCCGGAACGGCAACTGGCGATTACCAATTTACCTCTGGGCGATTCTATGCGCCTCCTCTGTTCATTCGCATACCATTCGGGAGTAATGAAAAGTTTATCCAGATTCCGTGATTTGTCATCCATTTCCGAGATTACCCTTTTACTATTTTTTCAAATTTCTGTTCATCAATAATGTTTGCACCCTGTTCTTTTGCATAATCCAGTTTACTACCGGGACCTTCACCCGCAACCAGATAATCCGTATTTCCGCTCACGCTCGATGTCGCTCGACCACCCATCGATTCCACCAGGTCCTCGGCTTCGTCGCGGGTATAATTCTGCAGTTCTCCGGTGAAGACAAAAGTAAGTCCTTCCAATTTTGATTTTTTTTGCTGATTTACATTTTTAATTTTAACGCCCGCATTTTGCAGCTCGTTGATTATTTTCCGATTTTCTTTCTCCTTAAAAAAGTTGACAATGCTGTCTGCAATTTCGGGACCGATTTCGGGGATTTCCTGCAATTTATCCGAATCGGCTTTTTGGATTGAATCAAGGTCCTTGAATTCACGCGCAAGCACAGATGCGATATGCTCCCCAACATGCCTGATTCCCAGTGCGTAAAGAAACTTATTCATTCTTGCCTGTTTTGATTTTTCGATTGCATCATGAAGTTTCTCTGCCGATTTATCAGCAAATCCTTCCAATTTTTTCAGATCATCCTTTTTCAGTGAATATAAATCCCCGAGACTTTTGACCATTCCCCTTTCCACCAACTGCCTGACAATCTTGTCCCCCAAATGTTCGATATTCATCGCATCACGCGAGGCATAATGAATTATATGCCCTACAACCTGAGCTTCACAGGAGAGTCCGTTTGGACAGAAATAATACGCTCCCTCTTTTCGCACATCTGTTCCGCATACCGGACATTCATCTGGCATCGAAAATTTCTTGCCCCTTTTAGCTCCCCTTTCCTTCACACGCTCCGATATTTCGGGTATCACATCTCCGGCGCGAATTACTCGGACTTTATCGCCAACCCTAACGTCCTTTTTTTGCACCTCTTCCTCATTATGAAGCGTCGCCCGGCTGACAGTCACGCCACCGACATTCACCGGTTCAAGCAATGCAACCGGTGTTAACATACCCGTCCGTCCCACCTGAACAACGATGTCCTTTAATATGGTCACTTCCTTACGTGGAGGGAATTTCCATGCCATTGCCCAGCGCGGACTGCGCTGTCGTGTTCCCAGTTTCTTTCGCAGACCAAGGTTTTCTACTTTGATCACAACGCCATCGATCTCATAATCCAGATCTTCGCGTTTCGCGCTTAAATTGTTTCTATAGTCCTGTATCTCCTCGAATGAATCTGTCTCTTTTATCAAATCATTCACTTTTAATCCCCAATCAGGAAATTCATTCAATATTTTCCAGTGCGATCGAAAATCATCAACATTGCCGTCGGTTTCCAGAATTTCATAAAAATATATTTCCAGCGGTTTATCCGCTACATTTTTAGAATCGAGTTGCCTGACAACTCCTGCTGCTGCATTGCGGGGATTTGCAAACGGCTCTTTCCCTCTTTCCACACGTTCTTTGTTCAATTTTTGAAAGCCATCTTTAGACATTAATACTTCCCCCCGCACAGCCAGTAATTCCGGAATTTTGTTTTTTTTGCGCAAACGCAGCTGAAGAGATCCGATGGTTTTCAAATTTTCCGAAATGTCCTCCCCCTCTTCTCCGTCCCCGCGGGTTGCCCCATATTTGAAATTACCGTTTTCGTAAACAACCTCCACTGACAAACCATCGAACTTCGGTTCTAAAACATATTTCACATCTTTTTCGTTTGTTTCTCGCTTGATGAAATCATCAAAATCTTTTATTTCAGACTCTTCCTGTGCAGAATTAAGGCTTAGCATTACAGCAGTATGCTTCACTTTTTTCAACTCATCCACCGGCGCGGTACCAACTTTTTTGGTTGAAGAATCCGGTGAGTCCAGATCCGCAAACTCGTCTTCCAGTGTTTGAAGCCGTTTAAAAATTCTATCGTACTCTGCGTCGGAAATAACGGGATCGTTTATCACATAATAGCGGTGATTATGATATTCGATTGCTTCGCGCAACTGTTCCACTTCCTTAGCAGCTTCATT
>WJJN01000125.1 GCA_014729735.1 Candidatus Zhuqueibacterota bacterium | reverse complement strand
TGATCTATCAGTTGCCACAGCTATCTCCCTTTTTGCAAAAAAGCGATGGCAGCGAGAACACTGCCACCGCATAATACAAATTAGTCGCCAAATTTAATACCCTGAGCCAGCGGTAAATTCGTGGACCAGTTGATTGTATTTGTTTGCCGGCGCATATAGCCTTTCCATGCATCAGAGCCGGATTCACGACCGCCGCCGGTATCTTTTTCACCTCCGAACGCTCCGCCAATTTCGGCACCGGATGTGCCGATGTTCACATTGGCAATTCCGCAATCCGAACCGCGATGCGACAGGAATGTTTCCGCCGTCAGCAGGTTCGTTGTAAAAATCGCGCTGGAAAGTCCCTGCGGAACGTCATTGTGAATTTCGATGGCTTCGTCTACTGTTTCAAATTCCAGCAGGTATAAAATCGGGGCAAATGTTTCTTCCCGTACAATATCTGTCTGTTGCGGCATTTTAACGATTGTGGGCTCGACAAATTGCGTGCCGATTTTCGTCAGCCTATTGCCGCCATAAAGCACTTCGCCACCCTGTTTTTTGACCAGATCCAGTGCCGCCATCATATCTTCTACCGCGGCTTCGGTGACCAATGGTCCCATTAATATGTCATCTTTCATCGGATCGCCGATAGAGACCTGCTTGTAGGCATCGATCAGTCTTCTGGTCAGGTCTTTGGCAATGGATTTGTGCATGATGATCCGTCGCGTCGATGTGCAACGCTGTCCTGCCGTTCCAACGGCGCCAAAAAGAATTGCCCGCACCGCCATATCGATGTTTGCATCTTCGGCAACAATGATGGCATTATTTCCGCCAAGCTCTAAAATTGTGCTGGCAAAGCGTTTCGCTGTGGCTTCGGCAACCCGGTGTCCCATTTTTGTGGAGCCTGTAAATGAGACCAGTTTGATCCGGGGATCATGGATCAACTTGTCTCCCACGCTGCGCCCTGGTCCGATGAGCAAATTGAAAATTCCCTCGAGATTATGATCCGCCGACACTTTATTAACAATGTGTTGGACCGCCACCGCCGTCAATACTGCTTCTGAAGACGGTTTCCAGATCATAGTATCGCCGCAAACGCCGGCGATCGCGGAATTCCATGCCCATACGGCGACAGGAAAATTGAACGCGGTGATAATCGCAATCGGTCCCAGTGGGTGCCACTGTTCATACATACGATGCCCCGGTCGTTCTGAGTGCATAGTCAAACCATATAATTGTCGGGATAAACCCGTGGCAAAGTCACAGATGTCGATCATCTCCTGCACCTCGCCCATTCCTTCGGCTTTTATTTTTCCCATTTCCAGGGTCACTAATTCGCCGAGCGGCTCTTTTACCTCACGGAGTGCTTGTCCCAAATCCCGCACTACTTCGCCGCGTTTGGGAGCAGGTATCATACGCCAGTTTTTGAAACTCTCTTCGGATTTTTTCAATATTTGATCATACGCCTTGTCACCGACCTGCCGCACTTTTGCAATGGGCTCGCCGGTGGTTGGATTGTAGGAAACTATTTCGTTACCTGCCGGATCATCGATCCAGTTATCCGGTCCTGTGCAACCACCTGAATTAACATCCTTGATATTTAGCTTTTCAAGTAATGGCTTCATATAAACTCTCCAATTTATAATTAGTTATTAACCAGTCTATTAATTTATGAAGAATGCAGTTAAAAATCAAGTTTATTTTTTTGATAGCGGGAATAAATCAATATTCTAATCTGTCTAATAATTGAAAATAAATAGAAATAAAGAATCACATCAAATTATTTAATCCTAATGATGGAGGTACTACTATGAACAAAAGACGAATCTACACGGTTATTTTGATGATGTTCGTGTTTTATGTTAACGGAGCGACGGCTCAGCCGATGCATGGTCATTTTGGAAAAGGTGAGTTTCCGCCGATGCAAGGTTGGCAAGATATCCCGGATCTAACTGAAGATCAAAAATCAGAGATTGAGAAAATAACCCTTGAGCACCGGAAAGAAATGATTTCAATGCGCGCGGATTTAAAGCTGCAGCGCCTGGAATTACAATCGATGATCCGTGAAGAGGCTGACTTTAACAAGATCGAAAATAAGGTGGAGGAGGTCGGCAAAATGCGGACGGAGATTCAGAAGAAACGAATCGCGCATCATCTTGAAATAAGAAGCCTGCTCACCGACGAACAGAAAAAAGCACTGGATTCTGCAAAGTTCAACAGATCTCGCCGTCCGCTAGGCAGAGGATTCGGAAAACACCATCCGAAGCCTTTTTGCGGACCAGGTCCTGATATGCTGGAAGAATAAACTTATGAGTACACACATAATACAAAAAGAGGGCAGTCATGCCCTCTTTTTGCTTCTCATGAAATCCATTATTTCAACTGATCAATCGAACAATATTTAATCGCTGATACGGAGCACTTTTGCACCGCGAATTTTGCTTTGTTTTAGCTCCAGCAATGCTTTATTTGCATCTCGCAGTTCAAATTCTTCGCAATCCGGCTTAATTGGAATTTCTGCCGCCAGCTTCAGGAATTCGCTGACATCGTTTCGCGCAACATTGGCAACGCTCTTGATCTCTTTTTCCATCCATAGATGCTCGGGATAATCCAGTTTCGTCAAATAATCCTGATCCACATTTTCCTTTCGAATCGCATTGATCACCAATCTCCCACCGGGGCGCAGATTTTTCAACGCTTCGACGACCGGTTTCCACACCGGCGTTGTGTCGATAATCGCGTGCAATTTTTCCGGGGATTCTTCTGCCGTGTCACCAGCCCATACAGCGCCAAGTTCTGTAGCGAATTTCCGTTCATTTTCGCTCCTGGCAAATACGTAAACTTTCATATCCGGATATTTCTGTCGCACCATTTTCAATACCAGATGCCCGGATGCGCCGAAACCAGTCAAACCAAGTCGCTGTCCGTCAGACAGTCCGGTAAGCCGCATCGAGCGATAGCCGATTGCACCGGCGCACAGAAGCGGTGCTGCTTCTGCATCGGAAAAAACGTCGGGCACCGGGAATGCAAAATGAGAGGGGACAGTCATATATTCGGCATAGCCACCAAAGGCGTCTCGTCCCGTTGCCTTGAAATCCGGGCACAAATTCTCATTTCCGCTGCGGCAGTAATCACATTTTTCACATGAGGAAAAAATCCAGCCAATTCCTACCCGGTCACCTTCTTTGAAAGAACTATCTTCGAATGATTGTTCGACTCTACCAACGATCTGATGTCCAAGCACCATGGGAAACTCGGAGGGTGGGGTACGTCCCTCGATTTCGTCCAACTCTGTGTGGCACACGCCACATGTCAGCACGTGAACTAATATTTCCCCGGATTTGGGGTGCGGTTTTGGCAAATCAGCGTATTTCAGGGGTGAACTGTCTTCTTTCAGATTTGTGATTTTTTCTAATATCATTGCTTTCATAAATAGCCTGCCTTTTCTTTTAATCTTTAAACTATCGCCGTAAAAGAATTTACACACATAATATAATACTTTTTAAATAAATAACAAGTCACAAAGAACTTGATTTTCAAATTTTGTCTAACTATATTTAAAAAACAAATGATAACTGGAATTTAGGAATTGTTTTGATTCTTAACAGCAAAACGAAATATCAACGCGATAGTTATTGGCACTGCTCTTTTCATTTTTATAAGGAGGGAAAATAAAATGATCCGACGATTATTATACATCATTTTGATAGTGCCGTTATTTGTTTGTTCGTCTGATTCCGATGAGCCGATTTTGCTTAATGATAATTGGTATTTTATACCGGATCGTGAAAGCAGAGGTATAGAAGATGAATATTTTTCAAAAGATTTCAACATCGATGAATTGCAGCCAGTCATTGTGCCGCAAACCTGGGAAAGTCATACCCCGGAAAATTACGATGGGCAGGGCTGGTATTTCACAAATTTTGAGTATGACGGACGATTTTCCAAGGTTGCCCTCCGTGTGTCATCAGTGGATGATAATGCGATTATCTGGCTGAACGAAAAAAAAGTCGGCGAGCATTACGGTGCAAACAGCGAATTTAAATTGAACCTTACACCCCACATCCTAAAAGGTGAGAATCGGCTCGCAATTCTTGTCGAAGATACAG
>WJJN01000739.1 GCA_014729735.1 Candidatus Zhuqueibacterota bacterium | reverse complement strand
GATGGGAATTTTGTTCGAATCGTTCGTGCTGCCATTGTCGGTTATCCTGGCAATTCCGCTGTCGTTCATCGGCGCGTACTGGATGATGTTCCTCACCGGCACACCCATCGACCTGATGAGCCAGATCGGATTTGTGATCCTCGTTGGCATTGTGGTGAATAATGCAATCGTGCTCATCGACTTGATCAACCGGCTGCGGAACGAGGGCTGGAGCCGCTACGACGCGATCATGGAAGCCGGCAAGCAGCGATTCCGCCCGATATTGATGACCGCGTTCACGACAATCGGGGGGCTGCTGCCGATGGCAGTGGGGAATGCACAGATGATCGGCATCCCGTACGCGCCGATGGGGAGGACGATTATCGGAGGGCTGCTGACATCCACGTTTCTGTCGCTGTTGGCGGTGCCCTGGGCATATACGTTGTTCGATGACATGCGTTCCTATTTTAAGAAGATTACTGCATTCTATATTTTCAAATCCGCTAAAAAGGATAAAGAGCTGCCGGATATGGGAATGATTCATTCTCAATCTCTGGAAAAATAACGCGACAAGAAGTGAATTCAGGGCGGACACCTGAATTCACTTTTTTCTTTCTCTATGATTTTGAACTGGCTGCGAACTTCCCTCCTGAAAAAAGTTTTGGATAATCGACAACTATTTCCAACATACGCCTGTCTTATTAAAAAAGGGTTGAATCAGATTCCAATCACCTGCTTCAAACGATTCCAAAACTCCGATAATCTTCATGTGCAGCTTTGAAAACACGCGAGGTTTCGATTTTCATGAGTCAAAATAATGGACATAGCGACGCGCTGAGTTCACTGGCGTGCTTCACGGAAAATTTGATTTCCATTTCAAAAAACGATTCGCTATTCGACTTCATCGTCGATAGTATAATGAATATCATCGGTTGCAACCAGGCATCTTTCATGTTGTTCGATGCGAAATCGCTGAACATGCAGTTGATAAAAGTTCGAGGGTTCAGAAACGAGCAATATCGATCCCCGCGCATCGAACTAACCGGCGATGTAGAGCGCAGCCTGTTCAATGGCGGAGAGGTTCTTGCACCAGCGGCAGAAGGGCACAATGAATTTCTCATTATTTTTGATGAAGAAGAACGAAAGTATTTTGATTGCGAAATTCGCGTTCCGTTTTTCATTAAAGAAAATCTCCTCGGCGTGTTGAATGTCGGCAAAAAGTCCACTGGTACGGAATACAGCACCGGGGACATCAACCTGCTGCGGGTGCTAATTACCAACGCAACTATCGCAATCGAAAATTACTTTTTACAGGCAGGCACTAATGGCAGGAAAACAGCCGGAAATCAGAAAGAAAGAAGCGCAGCCCCAAATCTCCGCATAAAGCGAAAAAGTGATATGCAGGGAATGATCGGGGAATCAGCAGAGATGAAGAAGATAAAACGGCTGATCGAAAAGGTTGCGCCGACGGATGTGACTGCTTACATCGATGGGGAGAGCGGGACCGGAAAGGAGCTGGTTGCCAAGGCGATCCATCAGAACAGCGTGCGCAGCCATAAGCCTCTGGTAACGTTGAATTGCGCTGCGCTGCCGGAAAATCTTGTCGAAAGCGAACTGTTTGGTCATGAAAGAGGGGCGTTCACAGGAGCGCATGTCCAGAAAAAAGGGAAGTTCGAAATCGCCAATGGCTCCACCCTCTTTCTGGACGAGATCGGCGATATGAGCCTGGCAACGCAATCCAAGTTTCTGCGTGTGCTTCAGGATAAAACGTTCCAGCGCATCGGCGGGCACGAAAATATCAAAGTCGATGTGCGCATTATCGTGGCGACGCATAAGGATTTGAAGCAGTTGATCCGCGAGAAAAATTTTCGCGAAGATCTTTTTTACCGGATCAATGTGGTTCAAATCATGCTGCCGCCGTTGAGAAAAAGGAAAGAAGATATCCCACTGTTCGTCAATTATTTTCTGGAAAAATATAACAAATTTTACGGTACGTCGATGCAGGGCATTCGCGATGAAGACCTGTTCAAACTGATGCTATATGATTTTCCCGGCAATATCCGGGAATTGCAAAATATGATCGAACGAGCGGTGATCTTTGGACAGGGTCATGAGCTATCACTGGACAGCGTGCCGTTGACGCCTTCTCAAAATGTCGAATTATATCCTCGCGGCACCTTCGATGTATCGCTGCAGAATGTGGAGAAAGAATATATTCGAAAAGTCATGGAACAGGTCAATTTCAATAAATCCCGCGCCGCCCGCATTTTGGGAATCGCCAGAAAAACACTTCGCGAGAAACTTCAAAAATATGATATTTAGCTGGTACGAAACGTACCACTGTCGGGGGAATCGTACCACTTTTGCGGTATTTGAATAATCATCAAAAATATCTGGCTTCAATGAATTTATACTACTCTTTTAATTTATTTTAAAACAGTAGCTTACATTTTCCATAATAAAGCAAAAATAGTAGGAATCAGAGCCTGTCTGGCATGGTGGTTGCGTTAATCGAATATAGTTAAGTCATTGAATACATTAAATAAGGAGAGGTGCTATGAAAAAGGTGAAAATTATAATTGCGTTAGTAGCAACGATTTTATTCACAGTGAGTATTTTGGCGAGCGCTGCAGATTTGAGCAAGGAAAATAAAGAGCTGATCGCAAAATTAAGCAGTGAAAAACATGAAGTCCGTCTCGAAGCTGCCCAAAAACTGGGCGATAATAAGTGCCGCGAAGCAATCGATTCTCTGGTTAAAATTCTGAAAAGTGACAAGCAAGTGTCAGCGAGAATCATTGCAGCACATGCATTGTATAAAATCGGCGATAAAAAAGTGCTGCCTGTATTTAAAGAGCAGTTAAAGGTCGATAAAAATCAGACGGTGAAAACTGTTCTGGAGGGCATCATTAAGAAAATGGAATCTTAAAAGAGCGGTATTTGTTCATAAATACTCCTTCCAATAAACGCACGATCTCCGGATTGTGCGTTTATTTTTTTTGGGCACTCCAACTAATTGAATAGCTCTTGCCTGAATGATTCTTTTAATTCCTCCTGCATTGGGAACAGCAGGATATCCCGGGTTTGATTTTTTGTAATACGCTTTTCCAAAATATCGTTGATTTCTCTGGCAGTATGCCGGTACATGCGGCAAAAAATCGTGGATTGTCTTAAATGAAGCGGTCCCCGAAGTTTCATGGAAATAGCGAGGTTCAGATTCCCGATATCATTATCCCGGCAGATCAGAATAACCAGTTGTTTCCTGCTTGAAGAAGCAATCTGATTTAATTCCTCCCAACACGTTGGATTGTGGATATCTGCATACAACGGTGAATGAAGTCTACAATTGCTTTCGAACGAATCCTTCCGGTATTCGTAATTCAACTTGTCCACCTCCGAATTCGGCTTCATCGTGGCGATGACGACCTCATCATTGGCTGAACGGTTAGGATCGGACGCCAGCCGGGAAAACAGCATTTGCCCGAATCTGCCAAAACCGAGAATTGCGAAAATGACTCCGTTGGGATTGAGGTTTCCTTTACTGATGATCCAATTTTCATAGAAGCGCCGCGTAACACACTCATAGCCGTTGAAGAGTTTTATATCGGAAAATTTTCTCTCCTTGAAAATCGTATCGCAGAAATTCTGGTGCAGCTCTAAATTTCCGAGATGGCAATAGAGTGAAAGCTTCTGCGGCTTGTCTTTCATTTCCTGAATCGCCACTGCTGCGTCGATATTTGCCAGATCGAGATTTGTGGTAATATACACGCGATTTGCCCGGCGCAGCTTCGCCTTTTGCATGACAGGCGGCTTTGTAAAATCGCTTTTGAGCCACCAGGTATCCGGATCTTTCTCGAGCAACTCGCTATATGGATTTTCTGTACTTTTTTCGATGATCACTACTTTGTGCCCTTTCGGGAAATATTCTCTGATCAGGCGATAAATCAGTTCTCCATTGCGCCCCATTCCGCAGATAATCGTATGTCCTCTCAATACCGGCGAAATCTGGCTGAAAATATGTTCCTGAACGAATTGGTAGACGAAACCAAGCGCCAGCAATGGAGCGACAAAATAGCAAATCCACAATACAATCAGAACAAATGGCGACCCGCCGTGGGGAAAGCCGATGTCCAGTCCACCAATAATGAAAAGGGTGATGGAAAAATACAGTGCCTCCAGATACCGCCAGGGAGCATCCGTGCGTACCATCGAAGTCTGCAAAAAAGCACTGAATGAGACAACGATGATGATAGCGAAAAAAAGATATTTCCAGTAGCGAGCGAAATTAAGAAACATAATTTTTATTAGCAGTTAGTCAAAAATTCAGAATGCGAAAGAAACACCGTTCGTTAATTCGAGATCATATTTTTTAACAGATAACGGCGGTTTATTATCGTAACGAAATTCAAGACTTGTCTGAAAACGAAATGCTTTTGTAATGGAAAAACTGAGCGTGCTTTCCGCCAGTACCCGATAATCCGGCAAATTTTCCACATCGAATTGAAAATAGTTGATATGGATCAGTTGCAGCCGGTCATCGATTTTCCAGTCTATGGAAATATAGTTTGTCGAACGGACAATATTGGTCTCTGTATCCGGATCGGTGTCAATCTCTTCGTTTTCCCACATGAGACCGGCACCGAAATGCAGCTTAAAATAGCATCTGTTACCATCTTTTTCCGGTTGCAAAATAAATGATTTCCGCAATCCCGCCCCCGCAAGATTGCGATCAAGCAGCAGAATAAAATCATTAAACTCCTTTTGTGCAAACAGCTCCCAGCGGAGAGTACTCAACAGAGAATGAATATAGCGAACATGCGCGAATCCCTTGTTTATAAAAAGCTCATCTGCCTCCAGCCCGCGCTGATATTCGACAACTCCAAAAGAGTAGTAATCTTCAGCCATGTAATCCAGCCGGAAATTGCTCTTCATTTTGAGGTATTCCGAGTTACCGGTATTCAAACCGAGCTGAAATTGGACCTTGCCGTGCAAGCCTTTATCAAGATCTGATTTTCGGAGTGTTTCGGTGTTAACCTGCCCGAAAACCCGAAAGGCGCTGAGAAGAAAAATGAAAAAGTATATGTGCAAATTCATGCCAACTTCCGACATTATTAATAATTACTTTGTGAAAACATTTTATACAACAGTCGAGTTGAACAAAATGTTCCCCCTCGTATTTAGAAGTTTTCGGACATTGAAACCTAATTCTTCCCAACGCGGCAAATAGCGGTGCGTTAAAACCGTCATATCCCGGATATCGATATCAAAATCCTCCAGTTCGGATTCGTCCCGGATCAGCCACTGCATCGGGGCATCATTAGCCGTGAACCTATCGCGCGCTTTTGGACTGAAACTACTGGAAATTACGTCGAAAGCAAAGGCAGCCCCGCGAAAAGAAGTGTGCAGTAATTGAAATAATCGGTTGACTGTTTCCGGCGGCAGGAAAAACAGAACGCCTTCGGCGATGAACAGAATATTTTGGGGCAGCAAATTGTCCAGCGCTTCTACCCAGGTCGGATCATCCATGGAATACGGCAGATAATGATGATTTGCGTTCTTCGTTTCTAACAATTGCCGAAATTCAATTGCCTCCGGCAGATCGAGTTCATACCACCGACAACTTTGCAGTGGCACGCGGTAATATCTGGTTGAGACGCCAGCGCCCAGTTCCACTATTGCAGGAGAATCGTGGCTGCTGAAAAATCCTTTGGCGATGGAGTCGTATATTTGACTGCGTATCGCGGATGCCAGTTGAAAAACCGGTGAATACATCACGTTTATACTACGCTCGGTCTCATCATCCGGATTCATTCGTCGGAACCACTCCGCGGATATGGGATCATGGATGATGCGATTCGCACGCTCGTTTTCTTCAGCGCGAGCTTTCAGTGTCATCAATAATGTGCGAGGTAACCCACTTAAAGTCTTATGTGAAATATCGATAGATTTCGATATGTGCATGTATTCGGGAACTGATTGGATTTATATTTATCTGTTGAAAAATTTGAAATTTCGGATTTATTAAAGTAAAAAATTAACCCACAAAAAGCAAGTATTTCTTGCTTTTAAAAATGATTATTGGTACATTGCAGACATGTTTGAATATCAAAAATCTTCCCGCTATTTCGCCCAGACTTCGAACACGATGCAGGAGCCGGCAATCGAAGAATTGCGGCAGCTTCGCGCTCGAAATGTTAAGCCCGCGTTTCGGGGAATATATTTCGAATCGGATATTAATGGATTGATGCAGATCAATTATCGGACCCGCCTGATATCGCGCATTCTGGCGCCGTTGATCAAATTCAAATGCCACAGCACGGACTACCTCTATCGCAAGGCAAAGGAAGTGGCGTGGGATCAGTTATTTTCGCCGGACGAGACGTTCGCCATTTTTGCAAATGTATCGAACAGTAAAATCACGCATTCGCAATACGCCGCACTGCGAGTCAAAGATGCGATTGCAGATTATTTCAATGAGAAATCCGGCAGGCGCCCGAATGTGGAGAAACAGGAGCCGGACGTCTGGATCAATGTGCATATCGATGACAATTTCGCGACGATCAGTCTGGATGCTTCCGGTGGCTCGCTGCACCGCCGCGGGTATCGCATCGAAACCGTGGACGCGCCGATGCAGGAAACCGTCGCCGCAGTGATCATTCGCTGGTCCGGCTGGGACGGGACTCAACCGCTGTTCGATCCGATGTGCGGCTCCGGTACATTACTGGCAGAGGCGCTGATGTCCTATTGCCGGATGCCCGGCGGATATTTACGCCAGCGATTCGGATTTGAATGGCTGCCGGAATTTGACGCCGAAACATGGGGTTCGATAAAAAACAGAAAGAATTCGGAAATACGTGAGCTGCCGGCGGATATCATTTCCGGAAGTGATATTTCGTACAAGGCAGTGCGCGCGGCGTTCAAAAATCTGCGGCAGTTACCCGGAGCCCGCAATGTCAAAATCAATGTGCTCGATTTTCACAAAATAGAGCGGCTGGAAAGCACGATCATTGTTTGCAATCCGCCTTATGGAATTCGGATGGGAGAGAAAGAAGCGGCAAAAGATTTGCTTAAAAACTTCGGCGATTTCCTGAAACAGAGATGCACCGGATGCGAAGCATACATCTATTTCGGGGACCGCTCGTTGATCCCTGCCATTGGTCTGCGGACATCCTTCAAAAAGCCTTTAAAAAACGGTGGTCTGGATGGACGGTTGTGCAAATTCGAGATTTATTAATCTGTGCTTTTATCTTCACTTTTTATACTTTTATACACTATTTATCCACACGTCAAAGTGCTTAATTTTACACCATTTCCGAAAAGTATTTTGGGCTTATCCACGATTTTATCCACATTCTTAACTATTTAATTTAAATTAACTAAAACCATTTTTAATATTTTTTATTTTTCGCTTGACTTTTCAAAAAATATTTTTTACAATATAGTGTACTTATGTTTACACAAACAAAGTTTCCTGTAAAGGAGAAAATCATGGACGAGTTAACCGAAAAGCAGCGTGAGATTTT
>WJJN01000738.1 GCA_014729735.1 Candidatus Zhuqueibacterota bacterium | reverse complement strand
TCGTTCCGTGCGCCGTAATCATGACAACTAATAAATCCGGATCTATTTCGTGCGCCTCTTTTAAAACTTGCATCCCGTCTTTATTGGGCAATCGAATGTCGAGAAGCATCAAATCAAATATATTCTTATGAAGCAATGATAATGCGTCTTCACCATTGAAAACCGTTTTAACCCGATGACCGGCTTTTCGTAAATTATCAGCTATAACCAAACAAATATCTTCGTTATCTTCGACGATGAGTATATTCGCCTCCATAAAATCACTCCTCCATGGGCAAAAGCACAGTAAATGTGGTGCCCTGTCCGATATTGCTTTCAACCCGAATGTCGCCCTCATGTTCTTCGATTATCCGGTAAACGATGGATAAACCCAATCCAGCCCCCTGCGGTTTTGTGGTGAAAAATGGATCGAAAACCGAATTTAAGTCCTCAGGCTTAATTCCCATTCCAGTATCACTTATCTTTACTGCGACATATTTCGATTCTTTATTATTAACAGGAAATCTTTTTTTCCTTCGATCTAATGTGTGGATTACTGTTTGCGTTATATCCGCATGAAGCTCCATTTTGCCTCCATCCGGCATTGCTTCTAATCCATTTAAAAATAAATTAATGAACACCTGCTGAATTTGATGAAAATCGACGTAAATCGATGGTAAATTCGGTGCTAATTGTTTCTTAAATTCTATATTTCGCTTTTTGAACCGATCCTCCATCAGGATGAACACCTCTTCGATGATCTCTTCGAGCTGATGCTTTTTGCGAATCGGTTCTCGCGGTCTGGCGTATGAGAACAGGGTACGCAGCAACTCGTCGAGCCGGTTTACCTGCCGGATTATCCGGGAAAGATATTCATGGCGTACATCCGATTCCTCGAATTCTTCTTCAAGCGTCTGTGCGATTGTTTTAATTCCTGCCAGCGGATTTCTGACTTCGTGTGCAATCCCGGATGCCAGAACCCCCAGCGACGCCAGCCGGTCCATTCGAAAAACTTCTGCCTGCATTTGTTTGATCTGAGAAATATCACGGAATGAAATAATCGTTCCGACTTTTAGATTATGATTATCGATACGCGGTGTTATTGTGAAGCCGATAAATACAGTTCGCTTGTCTTTGGCTGAAATTTCCATTTCCCGATTAAGCAGAGATTGATCCGGGGAAATAATATCCGGCAAAAGTTTTCTGCTTTCTTCCTCCGGTAAAATTTCGTCCAGATATCTGCCTACCACTTCTTCGGCTTTCCAACCGAGCACTTCCTCGGCTCCGGAATTGAACGACGTGATCTTCCGTTCCAGGTCCAGCGTTATCAATCCAGCACCGATACTTTGGATAATACTTTCATTGAAATTCTTAAGCTCGATTATTTCCTGCTCCAATTTCTTGCGCCGGGTAATATCCCGGGCAATGCCAACAACCCCAACAACCTCACCCTTTTCAAAAATCGGATTGATATTCATGGATAAATAAAGCGGAACACCATTTTGGCAGATCATTCGCATTTCGAAAATGCGAGCTTTTCCTTTAAGTGTTTTGTTGAAGTTATTTCTGGCTTCCACGCGATCTTCCGGTGCAACCAGATCGAAAAATCCCCGCGCCATCCAGTCTTCGCGCGTAAATCCGGTCAATGTACTCAACCGACGGTTAATGAACATGAAATCGCCCTTTAAATTCAGGGTAAAAATCAAGTCATTCGCATTTTCGATTAAATCCTGGTACTTGTATTCGGTGCGGCGAATTTTCTGTTCCAGTTCTTTATTTTTCTGTCGCACCTGATTCAGAATGAATACATTGTCGATGACATTTATCAGCTCCCGGTGCCCGAATGGTTTGATCAAAAACGCCGAAAGCCCCATTTCAAATAAAGCGCTGCGGTCGATCTCATATTCGGATTTGGCTGTCAGCATAATCACCGGTGTATCAGCCAGATGTTTGAACCGCTGGCTGGTAACCAATCTTTGAAAGATTTCGGCGCCGTTCATTCCGGGCATCATAAAGTCCAGCAAGATCAAATCCGGTTTGTATTTCAGGATGAAATCCAGTCCTTCCACGCCATCACTTGCGGAAATGAATTCATAACCCGCCGAGATGATAATTTTCCGTCCGATTTCCCGCATATCCGCATCATCGTCGATCAGCAAAATTGTCTTTTTGCTGGCACGTTGTCTCCTGGAGTTTACCAGAGACATCGACGACTGCCCGCTTTTATAGATATGGTCGTACAGGAAATTCTCTAAATCGGAAATCCCGTTCTCTTTTTTTGAAGAATATCTATCATCACGTGTGGTCATGGTTGCAACCTGAACTTTATTAATAAATCATTTCTCTTTCGACTTCATGGATGTAGGAATCATCATCAAATTCATCGTACATCGGAAGTGAAAAGTAGAAAGTAGAGCCTTTTCCTAATTCGCTTTCCACCCAGACATTACCACCGTGAATTTCGACAATTTCTTTTACCAGAGATAATCCCAACCCTGATCCGCCAATTTCTCGCACTTTATCGTTATCTGTAACACGATAAAATTTATTAAAAATTTGAGGCAATGACTCTTTTGAAATCCCGTATCCGTGATCTTTTACAGCGACCACCAAGTCTTCTTCTACCTCTCTTTTTTCAATTTTGATTTCAACTTTTGTATTTTTGGGGCTGTATTTTACTGAATTTGAAAATAAGTTCAATATAACTTCTTCGATCATTTCTTTATCGATATTTACAAGCGGCAAATCTTCAGGAATGTCACATTCGACCTTGATGTTTTTCTTCTCAGCCTGATAAATATTCAGTTCCAGGATATTTTCTACAAGATAGCCGAGATGCAACGGCATTTTGCTCAACTGGCTCTTCCCGGATTCGATTCTGGAAATATCAAGGAATTTGTTGATCAACTCTCCCAAGCGGTTCGATTCTTTTAATATGATCTCTGCATATTCCTGAGATTGATCTTTGCTAATACTGGTATCGAGCAATAGTTCGCTAAAACCGGCTATCGAAGTCAGCGGCGATCTTAATTCGTGTGCGACCATAGAGACAAGTTCGGTTTTCATTCGGTCTATTTCTTTCTCTTTGGTGACATCACGGAAGATCGTAACGATACCGATTAGTGAACCGTCGTTGCTCACGACCTGTGCCGATTTCGCCTGTAGTATCACCTCTTTTCTAAACTTCCTCGGTCGCAGCACAATTTCCACAGTCTCGTCGTGATGATTCCCTTCATCCCGGACTTTTGTGACCAACTCTAATAATTCTTTTTTATCGATAAATTTCTCTACCGGATTATACAGCACTTCCTTTTCATTTAAATCAAACCACTTTTCGGCGACAGAATTCACAACCAAAATTTTATTATCAGGATCAGTTACAATAACTCCATCGGCAATATTTTTAATAATCGTCTCAGTTTTGTGCTTTTCCGTAATAATCTTGTTCAAATTCATCTTGTCGAGTCTCCGAAGCTCCGTCGTCATGTAGTTGAATAATTTTGCCAATCGTTCTACTTCGCCAAACGAACGAACCGTTACTTTGTGTGAAAAATTGCCCCTGGCTATTTCGGTAGCACTATTTGTAAACTGAGTAATTGGCTTCTTAATTCTAAGGGAAATATAGTATGATCCCAAAGAAGCGCAAATAATCGTAAAAACTACCAAACCAAGAAAAAAGGCGATTGAGGCTGTATCAGCCTGAATCTGGCTGAACAGGTATATTCCCCCGATCATTAATGGCAAGAGCGCAACAAATAAAACAACTCCGATTAGGTTCCAAAATAGCGATCTTGTTTTAATAATTTTAGTATTCATAATATTAATCCAACACGACTCTGTTTCTTCCGAGTGCTTTAGCTTTATATAATCTCTTATCCGCTAAAGTCACCAACATTTCCGGATTTTGAGTATCATCAGGGAACGAAGCAACTCCCATACTGATCGTCAGATTTCCGCCTGGCTGCGTTTCCTGATGAGCGAATTGATAATCTTCAATTAATTTATTTATTTTATTAGCTGCAACAGAAGCAGATTCTTTCGTAGTTTCGACCAGAATTAAAGCGAATTCCTCTCCACCATAACGGGCTGCCACATCGATCTTACGAATATTAGTCCGCAATAAATCAGCGATAGTTTTCAGCACTTCGTCTCCGGCGGGATGCCCGTGCGTATCATTGTAGGTTTTAAAATAATCGATGTCCATCATTGCCACAGACACATGGAGGTTATGCCGCTTTGCCCGTGACAACTCATGCAAAAGCTGTTCATTGAAATAGCGATAATTGTGCAAACGCGTCAAGCCATCCGTAATAGCCAACTGATATAATTTTCTTTGAGTTGCTTCTAGCTCTTTGATTTTTGTTTCTAATTCATCATGCAGATGTTTGATCCGCAATAGCGATTTGACACGAGCTAATAATTCCAATTTGTTGAATGGCTTGCATATAAAATCGTCCGCTCCGGCTTCAATGCCTTTGATTTTATCTTCGGTTTCATTTAGAGCAGTAACCATTATAACAGGTATAAAACGGGTTGTATCATTATTTTTCAACCGCCGGCATACCTGAAAGCCATTCATTTTAGGCATCATGACGTCGAGAAGAATTAAATCGGGAGTTTCTTCTTCAACCCGTTGTAATGCTTCCACACCATCTTGCGCCAAAAGTACTTCGTATCCGACAGCATCCAGATACGCTTGTTGTAATTTTCGATTTAACGGTACGTCATCTACCACGAGGACTTTTGAGTTTGCGACACCATTATTCATCTGTGTAATATCCCTGAGTTGTAGTTAATGTGATGATAATGCGTCGTAGTTTTGCCAAAAGCGGGCATCACTAACAACTAAACAGCATCAAAATTGTATTTAATATTCGGTTCTTTAACAGCTTTCACATCATCTAATCTGGAGACAACTGTTGTTGACGGAGCTTTTGTAACAATTTCAGGATTCTCTTCTATTTCTTCGGCGATTTGAACCATCGCAGCAATGAACTGATCCAATGCTTGCTTCGACTCTGTTTCTGTTGGTTCGATCATCATTGCCTCTTTGACAATTAGCGGGAAATAAATAGTGGGAGCATGAAATCCGAAATCAAGCAATCGTTTGGCAATATCGAGAGTCTTTACGCCTTTTGCCTTCTGTTTTTCACCTGATAATACAAATTCATGCATTGCAGGGCTTTTATAAGGAAGTAGATAATATTTTTCTAACTTGGATTTCAAATAATTGGCGTTTATGATCGCATTTTCACTAACACGTCGTAATCCTTTCTCACCAAGCATTCGAATGTAAACATATGCACGAACCATAACACCAAAATTACCGAAAAATGTACTAATCTTGCCTATGGATTGAGGTTGTTCATAATCCAGGTAAAATTTAGAACTCGCTTTCCTGATAACTGGTACTGGTAAGAAATCGACTAATTTTGAAGAAACCCCAATAGGCCCTGCCCCCGGTCCACCTCCTCCATGTGGAGTAGAGAACGTTTTATGCAAATTGAAATGCAGAACATCAAATCCAATGTCCCCGGGTCTGATGATGCCCATTAATGCATTCAAGTTTGCGCCATCCATATAAACCAAAGCGCCTGCTTCATGCGCCTTTGAAACGATTTGCCTTAAATCCGTTTCAAATAGTCCCAATGTATTCGGATTTGTTATCATGATCGCAGCAGTATCTTCATTCAGTTTCTGGTCCAAATCGTCCAGATCAACCAATCCCCGCTCATTTGAACTCACCTGAACAGATTTATAACCCGTGATCGTCACACTGGCAGGATTTGTACCGTGTGCGGAATCGGGGATCAATACGTTCTTTCGCGGAGCACCCTTACTTTCATGATATGCCCGAATCAATTTTAGCCCGGTTAACTCACCGTGCGCCCCTGCCGCCGGTTGCAGTGATACACCTGCCATGCCGGATATTTTGCTCAAATAATCAGCTAATTCATACATTATCTGCAAACCGGATTGCGACAATTCTTCGGTTTGAAGCGGGTGAAGATCACTTATGCCGGATAATCTTCCCAAATTTTCATTAATTTTCGGATTATACTTCATCGTGCAGGAACCAAGAGGATAAAAGCCTTTATCAACATGGTGATTCTTGGTGGAAAGCTCTACAAAATGTCTCATAACTTCCGGTTCGTTTAACTGAGGAATGCGGGCTTTCTTTTTACGCAAATACTTCTCCGGTATAAGCTCTTCTGCCTTTCGAGCAGGTACTTGACAATCCGGAATATAGTGCCCTTTCTTTCCGTCCTTAGTTAACTCAAACAAAAGCTTAGACATATTTTACTTCCCTTATCCTCTAATTATTATTGGAACTTAATTTTTTAAAATACAACATAATTTCTAAATTGTCAAGTTTTTTTTATAAAAACATAATTAAAGTCCGGTAACATTTTACAACAAAAAACAGTGCTATCCTAAATAAAAAATT
>WJJN01000737.1 GCA_014729735.1 Candidatus Zhuqueibacterota bacterium | reverse complement strand
GACACTCTTCACCAGGCTTTCCACATCGAGCATCAGATCCGAAATGTTGCGCAATTCCTCGTCACGTTTATCGGAAATCAGAGCGACTTTGTGATCCAGATCGCCAATGAAGAAGTGCGGTTTGCTGTAATTAATTTTTAAAAGCAGCCGCGGCACCTGTCCGACCTTTGTCCGGCTGATCAGATTTTTAGTGCCATTCCAAAGGGCATCCATCAGCCTGTCGATATCTTCCGAAGATAACTGCGTCAGTTTTCCGGCATTTTCATTGATCACACCCCAAAAGCCGATCAATGAATAGGGGAGCACATACTCTTCACGGAACGTGAACTGGCGCTTTCCTTTACCCGGAGCGTAAGAATCGGCAAATGCGCCGGTACCCTTCATAAAATGGAGACTTACACGGTGCAGAGAATGTCCCATTCGAAATTGCACCGGACCCGTCAATGTCACAGATCCTTTGACAGATTTCTTTGCTATTTTTAATTCAAGAGGTATTGTCGCGCCGAACAGACGAGCATCGATGCAGGAATCCAGAATGTTTTGTTTGATCATCTGCTGCTGTTCCTTAAAACTTTTCCCCTCGAGGTCGCTGTCCTTGCTCAAAAAATCGAGCGCTCGTGTTTTTGCATCCTGCAGGAATCCGTCGTCATCACGAATTTCCCGGATAAATATCTCTTCATTTTTGAAATCATGGAGATAATCACGGACAGTTCGTTTCAAGCGAACATCTGTCACGATATTGACGCCGGTTTCTTCATCGATACGCGGTTTGTTTTCATCATTGGGGTCGCCATTGGGATTGGCATAAGTGACGTCATACAAAAACAAAATTTCGCTACGTTGGGAAATATTACTCATTGTTATCTCCTTCCTGTTTTTGAATTTTGAAATAATGACTTAAGTTCATGCCCAGTGTAAAAATAAAATTCATTTCATCCCGGTGCAATTTCCAGGTGTGCGGTTTCCCTGCTTTCAGAAAGTATTCGGAGATGGAGTTTTCCAGGGGCTGATAATAATTCTTGTCATACTGCTCCAGTTTTTCCTGGATTTGCGGCAATAGTTGGTTGATCTGCTCGCCGCTCATTTTCAAGCCTTTTAATTTTGAGCGGAACGGAGTACTTTTCTTCTCCTGATTTTGTATATTCAGCAGAAAGCGAGCCAACACACCGGTCAAGAATATCGCTTTTTCCGCGGAGTTGGTGAAAAATGCCGGGAAAGTCGAAAAGAACGATTCTACCTTCTCCGGAAATTCTTCTCTGGATTGAATTTTGAAATCCCTGATCAATTCTTCATTCATTGCATATTCCTTTCCTCTGAAATTATGAAACAAATGCAATTCATTTATAAAATTTAGCAACATAAAAGCGCTTCGTGTTTGAATACCAATATTGATATCATGCGAAAACAAAAACCGAAGTCGGGTCATAATTCCTTTCATCAAAAAATAATAATCGATTGTCCGACCCGAAATGATTCTCCCGCTTAATTCTAAAAAGTGCCGGTCATGATTTCCGTAGTCTTCTTTATTCGGAAAAAATTCCCGCAAAATGCCGAAATTGAAATAAATCGGATGGTGTCCTTCTTTATCTGACCATGTAAAAATATCCATTTTCTGCAACTGATTTTTAAGCTCAAATAAGCGGTTTAGCCGAGATGGAAGTATATCTTCGAGCACCATAAGAATTCTGAATGCGGACTGGATCCGTTCGAAGAACAAAAAGCGCAGCGATAAAACATCTCCTTTTTCGGCGACCAATTCCAGAATCTCTTTTTCCGAGTTTGTTATTCGCTGTTCCACCTTTCGCTGAAATTTTGGTTCTTTAACCCAGTCTAACATCTCATCGATAATTTCGTCGGAGTGCGAATTATAAAAAGTTGGAATCAAATAATACCGGAAACCATAAAATTGAAACGTAAGATTTTCGTCCAGCAGCTTGCTTCCTTCTTCGACAAGTGAGCAGCAGCTCGTGCACACCGGATAATTTTTCCAGGCGTCATCGTAATTAAAACCGCCGCTGATGAATCCGGGCTTATCTAAAGTATAGAATGAAAAATGAGTGAAGAATCCGTTCACTTCCTGTTTCCTCAATCCACAAACAGCACATTGTTGATCATGACTGTAAGACTCTCCAAAAGTTTTGACAAAGCGATACGATTCCGTAGTCTGTTTCTCAACAAGGTTGCGGAAGATATCGATATCACCGAGGTACTTCTTTTCTCCGTTTGAATTTAGCACTATTGTGAGAATCAACGAGGCTTTCTGATCTGAAATTTCAGCCGATTTTGCTTCGAGATCGGCTGCAATTTTCTGTTGATCCGCTCTTATTGTCTGATAAATTTCGGTTAAAAGTGTGGTGTCCCCGACTTGCTTCTCTAATTTTTTACTGTTACTTAGATTACTTTTAAACCACCCGAGGACTTTTACTTCAAAAGTCTTGTGAATTTCAGTGACAACTGCCGATGGAGAAAAATTTGGTCCCCGCGGAGAACCGGACCGAAAGAGAAGCTTTGCAAATTTGGTTTTGTTGAATTCTTCGGCATGAATTTCTTGATACTGCCACTGATCATTTTGCTTCTCCAGAACGATCCCAAATACATAGCCTTTATTATCCCGAAATGGATTTTCCAGATATCGCTCCAGCGGATCGGTAACATCCGCTTTAGCCCTGCGATATTGTCCCAATTTCATGATTGAATGGATCATATATTGCCCCTATGTTTGGATAAAAATAAATATATGTAACAGAAACTATTTAATTCTCATTTAGTCGTCCGATCGCTGTATTTAAGAGGTTGAAAAAAAAACTTAATCTAATGAATGAAAATATATTTGGAATGGAAGTTGTATCGAAAGAAATTCAATGATAAATATAATACTTTGTTATTAAAATGTCAATTAATTTTTTATTAAAAAACATTAAAAATTGAAAAATATTTATGTGGAAATGGGCTTCTTGATGTGGCAGGCTCGAGGCATAAGGAAAATATTATTAACCGGATTTTCGGTTCAAAAACGGATCATTTTTAGTATCGTGAAAGGTGAGTATATTCTAAACCAGAATTCGGAATATCATTCACAAATGAAAAAGCCATATCAAAATGAATTGATATGGCTTTGATTCGTCGTTTGTGCGAACAAATCGGTTCAAAAACAGTTCACTTTTAGTATCCTTACAAAGGAAGTGTCTCTTCTGTTCTCATTGTATCAAACATCATCGACTCATTCATGTTAGTTTCTGTGATTTCTCCGGTTTTATATTTAATAGATCGAGTTTCCTCTTCCAGACAATTCTCAAATTTTTCTTTCAACGCTAACAAATCTTTGACGGATAATTCTTCATAATTTATTTTTGCTAGCGCCTTATGAATTCTATCCAACTGCTCGGAATAAAATTCGATCTTTTTCTCATTCGTGATCTTATATTTCTCTAGAATATATTGCGTATTCAGATATTTCATATTCTCGATCTCGGTGTCCAGTTCACGCTGCCATTTAATCAGCGTGGTCTTGGATTTTCCTAATTCTCGCGCACATGAGTCAAACGAAGCGCCTTCAGCTCGTAACTCTATGAATTGCTCTTTTAAGTTCATTTTGCTCATCGTAACCTCCGTAAGAAATCTATTATCAATAAGAGTTAATCAAATAAAACCTCTCTCAATATAGTATCTCGTCATCTGTCATATCTGATTATCTCTCTAACGTATCAAAATCTCGGTTACGAACTTTCAAGCTCTATACTTCAAAAATGTTATGAACGGTTCCTCCATTTTTATTAGTAAAAATAGCTATTAATTATTATCTTAAATATAATAAATTATATGCACAAACGCAAATATTTTTTTCAAACATGTTTCATGGCAGTGGGTATATCAACGAATATCAAATATTACTTGCATTTTTTGAATAATTTAGTAAATTAATTTAGCACCCATGAGGATATTCTTCATTTAATCACTTCCAATCGACTGTGCCCGCTTCTTTCATGCTGGTGTTATGGGGTGTGCACGGGCTACTTTTGATCGCTCACGGTTTATTCACAAAATG